>NZ_FNOA01000012.1:0-174691 GCF_900106885.1 Pseudomonas sp. NFACC14 | reverse complement strand
TATAACACCCAAGCAATTTGTAAGCTCCAAGCCCCAGGGCGAAGGAGAACCAGATTGCGGTGTGTGAAGACGAAACGAACCGAAAGTTCGAGACGCTCGACCGCGACACACAAACTATCGCATACCCATTCGCTGGAACGTGACCGCAAGGCACGCGCTGGCTACCGAATTTCTTGACGACCATAGAGCATTGGAACCACCTGATCCCATCCCGAACTCAGAAGTGAAACGATGCATCGCCGATGGTAGTGTGGGGTTTCCCCATGTGAGAGTAGGTCATCGTCAAGATTAAATTCCGAAACCCCTATCTGCTGACGCAGGTAGGGGTTTTGTTTTGCCCGCAGGAAAGTTCTTACGACAAGCGCGGACAGCTCCCGGCTGTCACAGCCCCCCGACAGTGCTAAGGTTCTGCCCTAGCTTTTGCATTTTCAAGGATGCCTTTCATGCCGGACGCTACGTCCCTTAGCCCAGCTTTCATGGTGGTTCACGGGAATCGCCTCGATGAGTTGCGCAGCCTGGTGATCAGCTTGATGCGGCGCTACCCGCTGGCTCCCCTTGAAAATGAAATCGCCTTGGTGCAAAGCAACGGTATTGCCCAATGGCTCAAGCTCGCACTGGCTGAAGACCCGGAAGATGATGACTCCGGCGGCTGCGGTATTGCGGCGGCCATTGATGTGCAACTGCCGGGCAGTTTCATGTGGCAGCTGTATCGAACAGTCCTGGGGCGTGACGAGATTCCAGCCAAGTCCCTATTGGACAAGGCTCCGCTGACCTGGCGCCTGATGCGCCTGCTGCCGCAGTTGATCGAGCAGCCTCATTTCGAACCTTTGCGACGATTCCTCACCCACGACACCGACCTGCGCAAGCGCTATCAACTGTCCGAGCGCCTTGCCGATCTGTTCGACCAGTACCAGGTGTACCGGGCCGACTGGCTCGAGGATTGGGCTGAAGGTCGACACCAGACACGAAATGTCCGAGGCGAAATCAAGCCGCTCTCGCCGGCGAATTGCTGGCAAGCGGAACTGTGGCGAGCCTTGTTGCTGGATGTGGGTGAACAAGGCATGGCGCAAAGCCGTGCCGGCGTCCACCAGCGCTACATCGAGCGTATCAACAACTTGGAAGTCGCTCCGAAAGGCTTGCCCGCGCGGGTCATCGTATTCGGTATTTCTTCGTTGCCTGCCCAGGTCCTCGAGGCGCTTGCCGGTCTTTCCCGGTTCAGCCAGGTTCTGCTCTGCGTGCATAACCCGTGTCGTCATCATTGGGCGGATATCGTCGCCGACAAGGATCTGCTGCGCCACCAATACAAGCGTCAGGCCCGCAAGACCGGCATGCCCGCCGTCCTCGATCCGCAAACCCTGCATCAACATGCCCATCCGTTATTGGCTGCCTGGGGCAAGCAGGGGCGCGACTATATCAACCTGCTCGACAGCTACGACGACCCCAACAGCTACCGTGCGGTATTTCGCGATGGGCGAATCGACCTGTTTACGGATGGGACCCCCACGACCCTGCTCAGTCAGTTGCAGGATGACATCCTGGAGCTGCGTCCCCTGAACGAAACCCGGGAACACTGGCCTGTCGTCGATACGCAGCGAGACGGCTCGATCCGCTTTCATGTGGCCCACGGTGCCCAGCGTGAAGTCGAGATTCTCCATGACCAGTTGCTGGCCCACTTCAGTGCGGATCCGACCCTGCGCCCACGGGATATCATCGTCATGGTCCCGGACATCGACAGTTATGCGCCGCACATTCGCGCGGTGTTCGGCCAGCTCGACCAGAGCGACCCTCGTTTCATTCCATTCACGCTGACGGACCAGGGCCAGCGTGGACGTGATCCACTGCTGATCGCCGTCGAGCATTTGCTCAAGTTGCCGGACAGTCGTTTCCCGGTCAGCGAAATCCTCGATCTGCTGGATGTCCCGGCGTTGCGCGAACGGTTTGGCATCGATGAGGCCGACCTGCCGACATTGCACCGCTGGATCGAAGGTGCGGGGATCCGCTGGGGGATGAGCGCCGAACACCGTGCCGGGCTGGGCCTGCCTGCGGAGCTTGAGCAGAACAGCTGGCGTTTCGGCTTGCGTCGCATGTTGCTGGGGTATGCTGTCGGCAGTTCGCAGGCCTATGACGGCATCGAGCCCTATGACGAGATCGGCGGTCTGGATGCGGCATTGATCGGTCCACTGGTTGCGTTGCTGGATGCCCTGGAAGTCGCTCATCAGGAACTCACCCAGCCGGCATCGCCGCAGCAATGGGGCTCGCGCCTGCACGACTTGATGCAGCTGTTTTTCCAGGCGAGCAGCGAGCATGACGACTATTTGCTGGCCCAACTCGAAGACTTGCGTGAAACCTGGCTGGAAACCTGTGAGTCGGTGGGGCTGCAAGATGAATTGCCGCTGACGGTGGTACGTGAAGCGTGGTTGGCCGGGCTGGATCAGGGGCGACTGTCCCAACGCTTCCTGGCCGGAGCCGTCAACTTCTGTACCTTGATGCCGATGCGCGCGATCCCCTTCAGGCTTGTGTGCCTGCTGGGGATGAATGACGGTGATTACCCGCGAGCCCAGCCACCCTTGGACTTCGATCTGATGGGCGGCGATTATCGCCCGGGCGATCGTTCCCGCCGTGAGGATGACCGCTACCTGTTGTTGGAGGCGCTGCTTTCGGCCCGGGAAAAGCTGTACATCAGTTGGGTGGGGCGCAGCATTCGCGACAACAGTGAACGACCGGCATCGGTGTTGATCGGCCAACTGCGCGATCATCTCGCCAGTGGCTGGCGGTTGGCCGATGACAGCAAGAGTCTTCTCGATGCCCTGACCCGGGAACATCCGCTGCAACCGTTCAGTGCGCGTTATTTCCATCAAGGTGACGAGCTGTTCAGTTACGCCAGCGAATGGCGAATGCTCCACGACACCTCCGATCACACCGATAAAACCCAGGTGCTGGCACCTTACGTCCAGGAAGAACCTTTGGGCCTCGGTCAGTTACAGGACTTCCTGCGCAATCCCGTCCGCCATTTTTTCAGCCAGCGGCTGAAAGTATTCTTCGAAGCCATCGAGGCGCCTCTGGCCGATGACGAGCCTTTCGTGCTCGATGCGCTGCAACGCTACACCCTGAGTGACAGCCTGCTCGAGGCTGCGCTGGTACGCCTGGACCAGCCGGATCTGGCCCTGGCCGCCCACGCCCAGAGACTCCAGAACAGCGGCCTGTTACCGATGGCCGGGTTCGGAGAGTGTATGCAGCGCGAATTGATCGAACCCTTGCCGGATCTGCTCCAGCGTTACCAACAGCTTCTGGCGTTATGGCCCACACCGCTGACCAGTGCCGTGCCCGTCAGCCTGCACTTGCAGGGCGTGAGTGTCGAAGGGTGGCTCAGTGGCCTGCACCAACGCGCCGACGGTGCGGTCCTCGCCATCACGGCTATACCCAATAGCATCGGTTCCACCAAGAGCCGCAAGTGGCATCGCCTGATACGGCCCTGGGTCAACCATCTCGTGGCCTGTGCTAACGGCTTGTCGTTGACGACGGCGCTGGTGGCCAGTGATGACAGCTTGCTGTTGGCACCTTTCGAAGAGCCTGTCGCACGAAAGCTGCTGGGCGATATGCTGCAGGCTTGGCAGACCGGTATGCGCCAGCCGCTGCCGATCGCGGTGAAGACGGCTTTCGCCTGGCTGGGCCAGAGTGATCCGCTCAAGGCCGAAGCCGCGGCGCGCAAAGCCTATGAGGGCGATGGACAGACGTTTGAAGGCGAACGGCGGGAAAACCCGGCCTTGGCTCGACAGTTTCCGGATTTCGCGGCCTTGATGGCTGACGAAACATTCCCCGACTGGTGCGATGCGCTTTATCGGCCCTTGCTCGAAGCCCCATGGCGTTCATCGGCCGGCGAGAAGGCCCGTTCATGAGTCGGCAGACACCATTGGCCCTGGCTTTTCCGCTACGAGGCAGCCAACTGATCGAGGCCAGCGCCGGTACCGGCAAGACCTTCACCATTTCGGCGCTGTACCTGCGTCTGGTGCTGGGGCACGGCGGTTCGGCGTCCGGTTTTGGTCGCGAACTGCTTCCGCCGCAAATCCTGGTGGTGACCTTTACGGACGCTGCCACCAAGGAATTGCGTGAACGAATTCGCACCCGTCTGGCCGAAGCCGCACGCTTCTTTCGCGACGAGATTCCAGCCCCGGATTCACTGATCGCTGCATTGCGCGATGAATTCAGTGCCGAGCAATGGCCCGGCTGCGCGAACCGGCTGGACATCGCCGCGCAGTGGATGGACGAAGCGGCCGTTTCGACCATCCATAGCTGGTGCCAGCGCATGTTGCGTGAGCATGCCTTCGACAGCGGCAGCCTGTTTACCCAGACCCTGGAAACCGACCACAGTGAATTGCTGGGCGAGGTATTGCGCGATTACTGGCGCCTGTTCTGCTATTCGATGCAAGGCGAGGCGCTGAATTGGGTGCGTACCCATTGGGGAGGGCCGGCTGCGCTGTTGCCACGGGTGAGGGGGCTGTTTTCCAGCGAGCGTGGCGACGCTGACGGGCTTGAGCCTGCCGAACTCATCGCCGCCTCCCTGCAGGAGCGCAGTGCTGCCTTGCTCGATCTCAAGGCGCCATGGCGACAGTGGGCCGTGGAACTGCTGGAGATCTGCCAGCAAGGTGTCGCCAGCAAGTCTGTCGATGGGCGCAAGATGCAGGCGCGTTACTTCGAACCGTGGTTTCAGAAAATCACCGCCTGGGTCGATGACGAAAGCCTTGAGCTGTTGGACATCGGCACCGGGTTCACGCGCCTGACCCCCGAAGGTATGGCCGAAGCCTGGAAAGGTGAAGTGCCCAGCCATCCCGGGCTGGACGCCATGGCCGGTCTCAAGGCCAGCCTGGATGCGTTGCCCACGCCAGATGCCGCCGTGTTGCAGCATGCCGCGCGATGGGTCGGGGCGCGTTTCGAAGCCGAGAAGCGTCGCCGCGCCGAAATGGGCTTCGACGACATGCTGCTGCGTCTCGACGCGGCGTTGCAAGCCGACGGGGGCGAGCGTTTGGCGAGCCTGATCCGAGAGCAGTTTCCGGTGGCGCTGATCGATGAGTTCCAGGACACCGACCCGGTTCAATATCGGATCTTCGAAAGCATCTACCGCATCGAAGACAACGATCCTGAGACCGGGCTTTTCCTGATCGGTGATCCGAAGCAGGCGATCTACGCTTTTCGCGGTGCCGACATCTACACCTACCTGCGTGCTCGCCAGGCCACCGCCGGCCGGTTGCATACGCTGGGCACGAACTTCCGTTCCAGCCATGCCATGGTGGGTGCGGTAAACCATATTTTCCAGAAGGCCGAGTCCCGTCCAAAGGGGCGCGGCGCCTTTCTGTTCCGTGAACCTTCGGGTGAGAACCCGGTGCCGTTCCTGTCCGTTGAGTCCCAGGGGCGCAAGGAGTCCTTGCAGGTGGCAGGACAGGCCGTTGCAGCGCTGAATATCTGGCACCTGCCGTCGGAGCAGCCGCTTTCCGGTGCGGTGTACCGGCAATCCATGGCGGCCGCCTGCGCCAGTGAGATCACGGCATTGCTCAACGGTGGCCAGTCGGGACGCGACGGTTTCATGGTCGATGGCGAAACGTTGCGCGGGTTGCGCCCGGCGGATATCGCCATCCTGGTGCGCGACGGTAAAGAAGCGCAGGCCGTGCGAGACGAGTTGTCCGCGCGGGGCGTGCGCAGTGTCTATCTGTCCGACAAGGATTCGGTCTTCGCATCGCAAGAGGCGCGGGATTTGCTGACCTGGCTCAAGGCCTGCGCCGAGCCGGATGTGGAGCGACCGCTACGGGCAGCGCTGGCCAGCATCACGTTGAACCTGCCGCTGACGGAGCTGGAGCGCCTCAATCAGGATGAGCTGGCCTGGGAAGCCCGGGTCATGCAGTTTCGTGGTTATCGCTCGGTCTGGCGTAGCCAGGGTGTGCTGCCGATGTTGCGCCGCCTGCTGCATGATTTCGAACTGCCCCAGGCCTTGATGGCGCGCAGCGATGGCGAGCGGGTGCTGACCAACTTGCTGCACCTTTGCGAGCTGTTGCAGCAGGCCGCCGGTGAACTGGATGGCGAACAAGCCTTGATCCGGCATTTGTCCGAACACCTGGCCTTGTCCGGGCAGGCGGGGGAAGAGCAGATCCTGCGCCTGGAAAGCGATGAGCAGTTGGTCAAGGTGGTCACGATCCACAAGTCCAAGGGCCTTGAATATCCGTTGGTTTTCTTGCCCTTCATCTGTTCGACGAAACCGGTGGATGGCAGTCGATTGCCGTTGCATTACCACGATGAGGCCAACAAGGCGCAGATCAGCCTCACCCCCACCGCCGAATTGATCGCCAAGGCCGATGACGAGCGTCTGGCCGAGGATCTGCGGCTGCTCTACGTGGCACTGACCCGTGCGCAACATGCCTGCTGGCTGGGTGTGGCGGATCTCAAGCGGGGCAACAACAACAGCTCGATCCTGCATGTGTCCGCGCTGGGTTATCTGTTGGGCGGCGGTGTGCCGTTGGCCGAGTCGATGGAGCTGAGGCGTTGGCTGGAAGACCTGCAACAAGGCAGTGTCGCGGTGAGTTGCCAGCCAGTGCCCGAAGCGACCGACGAACGCTACCGGCCGCCGCGCAACGACGCTGTGTTGCTAGAACCCTTGGTGCCCTTGCGAAAAGCCAGCGAAAATTGGTGGATCGCGTCTTACAGCGCCCTGCGCATCGGCGAAAGCCTGAGCGAAGGCAGCGATACCGCGCCAGAGAATCCGCAGGCCCAGAAGCTGTTCGACGATGAGCGACTGGACCCGGACGCTCCCAGGGAGACCAACGCCATCGGTGGCGATATCCACCGTTTTCCCCGTGGTCCCGGCCCCGGCACTTTCCTCCATGGCCTCTTGGAGTGGGCCGCGGGGGAAGGCTTTTCATCTGCGCCGGCGGATATCGAGGATGCCATTGCCCGACGCTGCAATCGCCGAGGCTGGAAAGGTTGGATCGCCACATTGAGCGACTGGCTGCAGCGCCTGATCAGAATGCCCATGCCCGTCGGCGACGACCAGGCGCCGGTGGTGCTCGAACAACTGACCCGTTTCCAGGTCGAGATGGAGTTCTGGTTCGCCAGCCACAAGGTCGATGTGCAAAAGCTCGATCAACTGGTTTGCCGGTTCACCCATGGCGGTGTGGCCCGTGTCGCGGCGGAACCGGTGCTGCTCAACGGCATGTTCAAGGGCTTCATCGATTTGACGTTCGAACACGACGGTCGGTATTACGTGGCCGATTACAAATCCAACTGGCTGGGTGTCGATGACATGGCCTACACCGTACAGGCCATGGAACAGTCGATCCTGGACCATCGCTACGACCTGCAATACGTGCTGTACCTGTTGGCCCTGCATCGCCAGCTCAAGGCGCGGCTTCCCGATTACGACTACGACCGGCATGTCGGCGGCGCGCTCTACCTGTTCCTTCGCGGCACCCGCTCGACCAGCCAGGGCGTGTACTTCACCAAGCCGCCACGGGCCTTGATCGAACAACTGGATCGGCTGTTCCAAGGCGCGCCCGAACCCAAGGCCGAGCCGGCGTGGGTACAGGGAGAACTGCTATGAGTCGTTCCTTTGCCGACCTGCTGCCCAAGGCCGCCGACGACGAGAGCCCGGTTGACCTGGCCCCCTTGAGCCGTGCCCAGGACCTGCTGTCGTTACTGACGCGCTGGGTCGAGCGCGGCTGGTTGCGGGCCCTGGACAAGGCATTCGTGGCGTTCCTCCATGAACTGGCGCCGAACGATGATCCCTTGGTCCTGCTCGCCGCTGCGCTGACCAGTCATCAACTGGGCCACGGGCATGTTTGCCTGGATGTATTCGAGACCCTCAAGGAGCCGGACTTCGCCCTGTCGCTGCCCCCCGAGGGCGACCTGCAGCCAGGCGTGATGCTGTTGCCCTCGCAAATATTGCAGACACTGGACGGCGCCCATTGGTGCAAGGCCCTGGCGTCCAGCCGGCTGGTGGCCTTGGCTGCGGATGGGAGCGAGGAGGCGCAGCAACGTCCGTTGGTGCTGTCTGGCAAGCGTCTTTATCTGCGCCGCTACTGGGGTTATGAACGACGGATCGACGAGGCGTTGCGCCAACGGCTGATTGACCATGAAGCGGCGCCCGGGGATCTGCGCGAGCGTTTGGACGGGTTGTTCGGGCCGGCCAATGCCAACGGCCCGATCGATTGGCAGAAGCTGGCTTGCGCGCTGGCGACTCGCGGGGCCTTCAGTATCGTGACCGGTGGTCCGGGTACCGGCAAGACCACCACCGTTGTGCGCCTGCTGGCGTTGTTGCAGGCTCCGGCTGTCGAGGCTGGGAGGCCGCTGCGAATTCGCCTGGCTGCGCCCACGGGCAAGGCGGCGGCACGCCTGACCGAGTCCATCAGCCAGCAGGTCCGGACCCTGGACGTGGATGAGGCTGTGCGCGAACGCATTCCGTGCGACGTCACGACAGTCCATCGTTTGCTGGGTAGCCGCCCCGGCACCCGGCATTTTCGTCACCATGCAGGCAATCGCTTGCCGCTGGATGTGTTGGTGGTCGATGAGGCGTCGATGATCGACCTGGAGATGATGGCCAATCTGCTGGATGCGCTGCCGACCCATGCACGGTTGGTGTTGCTGGGGGACAAGGACCAGTTGGCTTCTGTAGAGGCCGGTGCGGTGCTGGGGGATTTGTGTCGAGACGCCGAGGACGGTTGGTACAGTCCCCGGACCCGAGCCTGGCTTGAGTCGGTCAGTGGTGAAAACCTGGCGGCCAGTGACCTGCGGCAAGACCTCGACGGCACTCATCCCCTGGCGCAGCAAGTGGTCATGCTCAGGCATTCCCGACGCTTCGGCGAAGGCAGTGGGATCGGTCAACTGGCTCGCTGGGTCAACCAGCAACAGCCGGAAAAAGCCCGTCAGTTGCTGGAGCAAGGGCAATATGCCGATCTGTCCTTCCTGAAATTGACGAGTGAGCACGACACCAAGCTGGAAAAGCTGTTGCTCGACGGCAAGCCAGAAGGGCCCCAGGGGTATCGGCATTACCTGAGCCTGCTGCGGCAGCGTCGCCCGGCCATTTCCCGCCCCTTGGAAGACGGCTGTTGGGCCGATTGGGCTCGAGAGGTACTGGCGGCCTTCGACGAGTTCCAATTGCTTTGCGCGGTGCGGAAAGGCCCGTGGGGCGTTGAAGGGTTGAACCAACGGATCACCGCCGCATTGCTCAAGGCCCGCCTTATCGATAGCGATCACCAGTGGTACGAAGGACGCCCGGTGCTGATGACCCGTAACGACTATGGGCTGGGGTTGATGAATGGCGATATCGGCATCGCCCTCAAGCTGCCCGAACGTGACGGGCCCGATGCCGGCAAGCAGGTCCTGCGGGTCGCTTTCCCGCGCAATGACGGCCAGGGCGGTGTGCGTTTCGTCCTGCCCAGCCGACTCAATGACGTGGAAACCGTGTATGCCATGACGGTGCACAAATCCCAGGGTTCGGAATTCACCCATACCGCGTTGATCCTTCCGGATGCGTTGAACCCGGTCTTGACCAAGGAACTGGTGTACACCGCCATTACCCGGGGCAAGCAATGGTTCAGCCTGATCGAGCCGCGAGTGGGCATCTTCGAGGAAGCAGTCCGGCGCAAGGTCAAGCGCTTGAGCGGGTTGATGCTGGAGTTGGAGCAGGCTGACTGAATCATCAGCTTTTAATGGTTCATGCCCCTCGGCAATTTTGCCTGTTTCGCTCCGAAGTCTGCGTAACACGTGGTCTCGCTGGCTTTTTGGCACTGTGCTATCGTTCCGGCACTTATCATCTGGATCAAGAGACTTTCCATGAAAGTGCCTGTACGGGAGGCAGTGCGCAGCAAGGGGTGGGGGCATTTTCTGCTGGCCGGCCTTTTATGTCTGCTGCTGCCTGTCGCGATGGCCCAGGAGCAGGTCAACACGACCCAGGCCGAGCAGCGGGCCGAAGCGGTGACCCAGGTGGTGTTGGGCATTCTCAGTTACGCACGCTGGCCCGTGGAGCCCACCCAACTGAAGCTGTGTATCGTCGGGCCAACCCAATACACCGACGATCTGGTCAAGGGCACCACCCAGGCCACGGGGCGGCCGGTGACGGTGCAGCGGCTGCTGGCCGATCATCCTGATATCGCCACTGACTGCAACGCGGTCTATGTCGGCAGGCTGACCAGCGATGAGCACACCCGTTTGTTTGCGTCCTTGATCGGCAAGCCGGTGCTGAGCATCAGCGAAGGCGGCGATCAGTGCACCGTGGGGAGCCTGTTCTGCCTTCGGGTCGGCGATGAACAAGTGTCTTTCGAGGTCAACCTTGACTCTGTGGCGCGCAGTGGTGTGCGCATCCATCCAAGTGTGCTGCAGCTTTCCCGCCGCAGGCCGGCGACGCCATGAAACAGCGCAAACCAAGGGTCCGTCCCACCCTGGGCTCGGTCATCGGTCGTGGCCATCTGATCGTCGCGTTGGTGGCTATCACCATGGCCAGTGTTTCCCTGACCTTGCTCGGCCTGCTGGCGTTGCGGGTCTACGCCGATCACAACCTGCACCTGATCGCCCGTTCGATCAACTACACCGTGGAAGCCGCCGTGGTCTTCGATGATTCGGCCGCGGCCACCGAAGCACTGGCCTTGATCGCCTCCACCGAGGAAGTCGCCGATGCCCAGGTGTTGAATGAACATGGCCGTCTGTTGGCGCGCTGGCAGCGACCGCAAACCGGCCTGTTGTCGGAACTGGAAGTACACATTGCCAAGGCGTTCCTGGAAAAGCCCATCAGCCTGCCGATCGTTCATCAAGGGCAGAACGTCGGCCGTATCGTGTTGGCGGGGCATGGCGGCAGCCTGTTGCGCTTTTTGCTCAGCGGCCTGACGGGGATCATCCTGTGCACGGCGGTCAGTGCCTGGGTGGCGCTTTATCTGGCGCGGCGCCAGTTGCGTGCGATCACCGGGCCGCTGCGCAGCCTGGCCGAGGTGGCCCACGCGGCACGCAGCGAACGAGCCCTGGACCGACGCGTGCCACCGGCGGCCATTGCTGAACTGGATAACCTGGCCAATGACTTCAACGCATTGCTCGATGAACTGGAGTCCTGGCAGACCCATCTGCAAAGCGAAAACGAAACCCTGGCGCACCAAGCCAGCCACGACAGTTTGACCGGCTTGCCGAACCGGGCGTTTTTCGAAGGCCGACTGATTCGCGCCTTGCGCAATGCCAGCAAGCTCAACGAGCAAGTGGCTGTACTGTACCTGGACAGCGACCGGTTCAAGGGCATCAATGACAACTTCGGCCATGCCGCCGGTGACGCGGTGCTGACGGCCGTGGCGACCCGGGTCCGGGCCCAGTTGCGCGAGGATGACCTGGTCGCGCGCCTGGGGGGCGATGAATTCGCCGTGCTGCTGGCCCCCCTGCACAAGGCCGAGGATGCCGAGCGGATCGCTGAAAAAATCATCGCCAGTATGGAGGTGCCGATTCAATTGCCCGGCAACGCCTCCGTGTTGACCTCCCTCAGTATCGGCATTGCCGTCTACCCGGATCATGGTGCCACACCGGGCACCCTGCTCCACGCCGCCGACGCGGCAATGTACCAAGCCAAACGCCTCGCTCGAGGCGGTCAACATACGGCGGGGTCGGATCACTCCGTCGCGGATCTTCAAACCAGGAGCTGACTCGTGCGTTCATACCCTCAATTTTCCCTGCGCTGGTTCGCGGCGCTGTTCTTGCTTGCCATCCTGGCGCTGAGCGGTTGCCAGACGGCCCCGCCGAAAGGTCTGACCCCGGCGCAAGTTGCCGTACTCAAGCAACAAGGCTTCGAATTGACCGACGATGGATGGGCCTTCGGTTTGTCGGGCAAGGTGTTGTTCGGCAGCGATGTGGAAAATCTCAACCCGGCCAGTACCGAAATCGTCGAGCGCATCGGCAAGGCGTTGCTGGGGGCGGGCATCGAGCGGGTACGCGTCGATGGTCATACCGACGCCTCGGGCTCCCAGGCTTACAACGAACAACTGTCGATGCGCCGGGCCGCCAGCGTGGGCAAGGTGCTGACAAGCGTTGGCATGCGCGAAGAGAACGTCCAGCTGCGCGGCCTGGGCAGCAGCAAACCGGTCGCCTCCAACGACACCGCCAGCGGTCGCACCGAAAACCGCCGCGTCGCCATCGTGGTCATCGCCGACTAGTCGGCGAACACCATCTCCCGGCTGTCGCCCATCAACAATGGCTGATTCTGCTCGGTCACCTCGCGGATGTAATCCCACAACAACGTAATCCGCTTCAGTTTCCTCAAATCTTCCCGGCAGTACATCCAGAACTGCCGGGTGACGGTGATGTCCTCCGGCAGCACCGGCAACAGCCTTGGGTCCTGGGCGGCGAGGAAGCAGGGCAGGATCGCCAGTGAGCGCCCTTGCTGCGCGGCCACGAATTGCGCTATCACGCTGGTGCTGCGCAGGTGGGCATTGGCGCCGGGCAGGACGTTGGCCAGGTAGAGCAATTCGGAACTGAACGCCAGGTCGTCCACGTAGCTGATGAACGAATGCTTGCCCAGGTCGGCCGGGCGCTGGATCGGTGGGTGATTGTCCAGGTAGGGCTGGGTGGCATAGAGCTGCAGTCGGTAGTCGCACAATTTGCAGCACACATAGGGGCCATGTTCGGGGCGTTCGAGGGCGATGACGATGTCGGCTTCGCGCTTGGAGAGGCTGATGAAGTGCGGCAGCGGCAGGATGTCCACCGAAATGGCCGGGTAGGCGTCGACGAAATGGCTCAGTTGCGGAGTGATGAAGAAGCTGCCGAAGCCTTCGGTGCACCCCATGCGGACATGGCCGGACAGCGCGACGCCGGAGCCTGAGACCTGTTCGCAGGCCATGTGCAGGGTGCTTTCGATGGATTCGGCGTAACCCAGCAGGCGCTGGCCTTCGGCGGTCAGGACAAAACCGTTGGTCCGGGATTTCTCGAACAGCAGCGTGCCCAGCGAGGCTTCCAGCGAGCTGATGCGTCGCGACACCGTGGTGTAGTCGACAGCCAGGCGCTTGGCGGCCGTGCTGGCCTTGCGGGTGCGGGACACTTCGAGGAAAAACTTGAGGTCGTCCCAATTCAGCGACCCCAGGGAGGTGATGTTTTTTTGCATGATGGACCGGCTTTTATGTGCATTCTTATTAGAAGTTTGCACATCTATACTCCAAAAACCGTCTCATCACCATGCGTGCCCATGCACCTTGGTCTTTGCTGAACCAGCGCTCTCTATAAGAACAATCCCGGAGGCCAGCATGAACGTTTCCCTTACGCCCAGCGACACCACCCTGCAAACCGTCAGACTGTTGATCGATGGCGAGTGGGTCGAATCCCAGTCCAGCGAATGGCACGACATCGTCAACCCGGCGACCCAGCAGGTGCTGGCGAAGGTTCCATTCGCTACGGCGTCGGAAGTCGATGCCGCCATCGCCGCTGCCCAGCGTGCGTTCCAGACCTGGAAACTGACGCCCATCGGTGCGCGGATGCGCATCATGCTCAAGCTCCAGGCATTGATCCGCGAGCACTCCAAGCGCATCGCCGCGGTGCTCAGCGCCGAACAGGGCAAGACCATCGCTGACGCCGAGGGCGATATTTTCCGCGGCCTGGAAGTGGTCGAGCACGCCTGTTCCATCGGCACCCTGCAGATGGGCGAGTTCGCCGAGAACGTCGCCGGTGGCGTGGACACCTACACGCTGCGCCAACCGATCGGGGTGTGCGCGGGCATTACGCCGTTCAACTTCCCGGCGATGATTCCGCTGTGGATGTTCCCGATGGCCATCGCCTGCGGCAACACCTTTGTGCTCAAGCCGTCCGAACAGGATCCGCTGTCGACCATGCTGCTGGTGGAGCTGGCCATTGAGGCCGGCGTACCGGCGGGTGTGCTCAACGTGGTGCACGGTGGCAAGGACGTGGTGGATGCGCTCTGCACCCACAAGGACATCAAGGCGGTTTCCTTCGTCGGTTCGACGGCGGTCGGCACCCACGTGTATGACCTGGCGGGTCGCCATGGCAAGCGCGTGCAGTCGATGATGGGCGCCAAGAACCACGCGGTGGTGTTGCCCGATGCCAATCGTGAGCAGACCCTCAACGCCTTGGTCGGCGCCGGTTTCGGCGCGGCGGGCCAGCGTTGCATGGCCACCTCCGTGGTGGTGCTGGTGGGCGCGGCCAAACAATGGTTGCCGGAGCTCAAGGCCCTGGCGCAGAAACTCAAGGTCAACGCCGGCAGTGAGCCGGGCACCGACGTCGGCCCGGTGATTTCCAAGCGGGCCAAGGCACGGATTCTCGAGTTGATCGAGAGCGGCGTGAAGGAAGGCGCGAAGCTGGAACTCGATGGCCGTGGCATCAGCGTGCCGGGCTTCGAGCAGGGCAACTTTGTCGGCCCGACCTTGTTTTCCGGTGTGACCACCGAGATGCGCATCTACACCGAGGAAATCTTCGGCCCGGTGCTGGTGGTGCTGGAAGTCGACACCCTGGATCAGGCGATAGCCCTGGTCAACGCCAACCCATTCGGTAACGGCACCGGCCTGTTCACCCAGAGCGGTGCGGCGGCGCGCAAATTCCAGAGCGAAATCGACGTTGGCCAGGTGGGCATCAACATCCCGATCCCGGTGCCGGTGCCGTTCTTCAGCTTCACCGGTTCCCGCGGTTCGAAACTCGGCGACCTCGGCCCGTACGGCAAACAAGTGGTGCAGTTCTACACTCAGACCAAGACCGTGACCGCGCGCTGGTTCGATGATGACAGCGTCAATGACGGTGTGAACACCACCATCAATTTGCGTTAAGGAGCCGGACATGAACATCGCATTTATCGGCCTGGGCAACATGGGCGCCCCCATGGCACGCAACCTGCTCAAGGCTGGCCATTCGCTGAACCTGTTCGACCTGAACCAGACGGTGCTGGCCGAGCTGGCGGCATTGGGCGGTACGATCAGCGCCTCGCCTCGCGACGCGGCCCAGGGCGCCGGGCTGGTGATCACCATGCTGCCGGCCGCCGCCCATGTACGTAGCGTCTGGCTGGGTGAGGACGGTGTGCTGGCCGGTATCGCCGCTGGCACACCGGCGGTGGATTGCAGCACCATCGATCCACAAACCGCTCGCGACGTGGCGGCTGCCGCTGCGAAACAAGGGGTGGCGATGGCCGATGCGCCCGTCTCGGGTGGCACCGGCGGTGCGGCGGCGGGTACGTTGACCTTCATGGTCGGCGCCACGGCTGAGTTGTTCGCCACCTTGCAACCGGTGTTGGCGCAAATGGGCCGTAACATCGTGCACTGTGGCGAAGTCGGCACCGGGCAGATCGCCAAGATCTGCAACAACCTGCTGCTGGGCATTTCCATGGTGGGCGTCAGCGAGGCCATGGCGCTGGGCAATGCCTTGGGAATCGACACCCAAGTGCTGGCCGGGATCATTAACAGTTCGACGGGGCGTTGCTGGAGTTCGGACACCTACAACCCGTGGCCGGGCGTGATCGAAATGGCGCCGGCGTCCCGTGGCTATACGGGTGGCTTTGGCGCCGACCTGATGCTCAAGGACCTTGGCCTGGCGACCGAAGCCGCGCGGCAGGCCCATCAGCCGGTGGTGCTGGGGGCGGTGGCGCAGCAGTTGTACCAGGCGATGAGCCTGCGAGGCGAGGGCGGCAAGGATTTTTCGGCGATTGTTAACAGCTATCGCAAGCCGCAATAAGCGTGTGATGGGCGAGGGAGCGAGCTTCCTCGCCACAGCGTCTGATGTTCAAGGTCGCCCCGTTGGCTGGGAAACAAGCTGACTGGGCGATATTTGCCGTGAAGCTGTAATAAACGATATTTACGATGACACTGTCTTGAGTGTACTTGGTTTCATATATATGAAACGTTGTGGATGATAACGAGTTGTTATAGTTATGGAGCCTTGACAGACAAAAAACGTTGCACAATACTCGGCGCTCAGGACGAGCAATCATTATCAAGGAGCGATACCCATGCCTTCGCAGGATACGTGCGTACTTATATCTGCTGCCCTTAAAAAGTTGGCGCTCAATCAAGAATGTCGGGACGCCTTCAGCAAAGACTCGTTGTTCTTCAAGTTGTTCGAGCAAGCGGCCCACCGCTATATCGTCTCTTCGGATCGGGAAGAGCTCGCTGGAAAACTCCAATTACTCCACGACAAAGGCTATCGACTCGGCGTTGAGTATGTCGGCGAGGAGAACCACGATCCGCGCGTGGTGCAGGCCTTTGTCGATGAATATCTGAAGTCTATCCAGACGTTCGCCAAGGCTGGGTTAACGCCGCAGTTGGGGTTTGATCTAAGTGCCGTGGGCATGCTCATTTCCCAGGAAACGGCCTATCGCAACGCCGCGACTATCCTGTCTGCTGCCGCAGAACATAATATTTCCGTGATGATTAGCATGGAGCACTCTTCGGCGGTCGATAAGATCCTCGAAGTGTATTCCCAGTTGGCGCCTGATCATTCCAATGTTGGTCTAACGGTACAAGCGCACTTGCATAGGACGCTTGATGATTTACCCGAAATCATTGGGTATGGCCGTAAGGTTAGATTGGTTAAGGGTGTATATAACGAAGCGCGTGAAATAGCCCTCCCTCGTGGTGCGGAACTGGATCAGCGCTATTTGACATTACTTGCCGAACTTCTCGAGGCCGACATCGCGGTCAGTTGCGCGACGCAGGACCCCAGTCTGATCAAGCGCATTTTCGAGCAGGGTTACCACTCGCGTATCCAGGAACTGGAAATGCTCCACGGTGTGCAACCCGAGACCTTGCGTAACGCCAAGGACGCCGGGCTGGCGTGTCGTATCGCGGCGGTTTATGGCGACAGCTGGTACCTGCATTTTCTGCATCGACTCGCCGAGTCGCCTGAAAACGTCCTGGAGTCCCTCGCTGACTTCTACGATCCCTCTCGCATCGTCTTTGGCGCAGGTTACTAACGGAGCAATTTATGTTTATCGATCTGAGAAGCGACACGGTAACCAAGCCAACGGAAGGCATGCGCAAGGCGATTTATCAGGCTGAAGTGGGTGATGACTGTTTCGGTGAGGACCCGACAGTGCGTGCGCTGGAGGAATACTGCGCCAATTACTTCCAGAAGGAAGCGGCGCTGTTCACCTCGGGCGGCACCTTGAGCAACCAGTTGGCGATCAAGGCACTGACGAACCCGGGCGACGAGATATTCCTCGACGCTTCGTACCACATCAATTTCTATGAGTCGGCTTCGACATCGGCTTTTTCAGGGGTCAATTTTTCGCTGTCCAACCATGACAACGGCCTGTTCGACGTCGGTGACCTGGAAAAACTCTACGCCTCCAAATGCCGCTGGAGTCAGAACTATGCCTTGCCGCGGGTGGTGGTGATTGAAAACACCCTAGGCTGCAAAGGCGGGGACATCTTTCCGCTGCAACAAATGAACGATGTCTTTGCTTACGCCAAGGATATCGGTGCCTATCGTTATCTCGATGGCGCACGCATTCTCCATGCGTCGATTGCCTCCGGCATCGATGTGACTTCATACACCGACAATGCTGATCTGCTGTCCATGTGCCTGTCGAAGGGATTGGGTGCGCCGATCGGTTCGATCATGGTGGGTTCGCAAGAACTGATACTGCGCGCCAAAAAATACCGCAAATGGTTCGGTGGTGATTTGCACCAGGCCGGCATGATGGCGGCGGCCGGGCTTTATGCGATGCAAAACCACGTCGAGCGGTTGGCCGACGACCATGAGCACGCAGCGTTGCTGCACCAGTTGCTCAATGACATCGACGAGGCGCCTGCGCGCTACAAGGGCACGAACATGGTCACCCTGGACATTGCCGCACTGGGTATCGCGCCGGTGCAGTTCGCCGCTCTTCTGCGTCAGAAAGGGGTGGGGGGCTTGCCTTATAACGCCAGGGAAATGCGCTTCATGCCGCATCTCAACATAAGCCGCGACGATATCCATAAAGCCGCCGGGATTATCAAGGAAACCGTTCGTGAGGTCAGCCGTGCCCCGGAGGCGATCAAGTGATCTATAAGAAAAACATTGTGCTGATCGTGGATGCCTATTCGATCGGCAGCCTCATCGCGCCCGCCTTCATTTCCCGTGGATTCGAATGCGTGCACGTGCGTTCCACCGCCAATGTCAACGCCTTCTACAAGCCCTGGTTCCGTCCGGCCGACTTTATCCAGGACGTTCTCTACCACTCTGACGCCGAGCTGCAGCAGGCATTATCCGATTACTCGGTGCAGTTCGTGCTGGCCGGCTGCGAGTTTGGTGTTGAACTGGCTGCGCATCTGGCGGGCCTGTTCGATATTCCTCGCCGCAATGATCCGGCGCATGCCGTTCGCTGGCGCGACAAGTTCGAAATGCATGAAGCCTTGCAGCGGGCGGGCGTGCGCTCGATCAAGCATTTCAAGTCGGATTCGCTGGCAGCGATTCTGGAGTGGATAAAAGAACAACGCATCCTGCCGGTGGTGTTGAAGCCGATCAAAAGTGCCGGTTCCGACAATATTCATATCTGTACGCAGGAAAGCGAAGTCGAACAGGCCTTCGAGGTCATCAAGTCGAGCCAGAACCTGTTCCTTGAAAGCAACGAGGAAATCCTGGTCCAGCAGTATCTGGACAATTCGGATTTCAACTCGGAGTTGTCGGCGAGCAAATCCACGGACGTGGACATCGAATACTGCGTCAATACCGTGAGTGTCGACGGCCAGCACTATGTCAGCGAAATCATCCGGGTATACCGCACTCGGATTGGCGATTCGCCCGTGCACGACTACAACCAGCTGATGTGCCCGGTGGACAATGCCGACGTCTACGGTCGCCTGTCGCAATACATTTTTTCCGTGCTCGATGCGCTGGGTATCCGGCAGGGTGTCGGTCACAGCGAACTGATGATTGTCGACGACGAACCGGTGTTGCTTGAAACCGCGGCACGCATGCCGGGCGGCATCGACCTGTCGGCCTATACCCGGGCCTTGGGGCATAACCAGTTGAGCCTGTGGATCGATTCGTTGATCAACCCCCAGGCCTTTCTCGATTACCGGCAACGCCCGAGAAACAAGCTTTATTTTCATTCCAGCTGTGTGTTCCTGATCGCTCGACAGGCCGGGCCAATCAAGCGCGCGCCGGACCTCGCCCGGTGGAAAGCGATCCCTGGCGTACACAGCATCAAGATCCAGGATGAAGGAGCGCTCAAGGAAACCGTTTCCCTGGAAAACTGCCCGGGCCACGTGTTCATTCTCGACCGTGACCGTGCAGCCATTCAGAAGAGCATCGAGTTGCTGCGCGAGGACGAACCCGGCGTGTACAGGGAAATGTTGTCATGAAAGACGTGTCGGGAGAGCTGGCGGTGCAGGGTGGATTCAAGGTGTATACCCGGCCCGTGGTTCTGCTGCTGTCGGCGACGTTCATCCTGACCGTTGCCCGGGCCCTGGCCTTGCCTTATCTGGTGGTTTATTTCTCCCAGGCCTTTGGCCTGGGGGTCACCGATATCGGTCTTGTGGTGGGCGGCGCGTTGATCGTCAGCTCCATCCTGGGTGTCTACGGCGGTTTTCTGGTGGATCGGTTTTCCAACTACCGGATCCTGCTCGGTGCCGCCACGCTGTTTGCCCTGGCGTTTGCCGTGGCTTACCAGGTGGCCAGCCTGGTGCCGTTCATCATCGCTATCGTGGTGGTCAACCTCGCCTATGCGGTGATCGACATCGCGGTGAAATCAGGCATCGGTTTCCTGGTGACGGCGGACAAGCGGGCGAGCGTGTTTTCCATGAAGTACACGCTGACCAACGTCGGTTACGCCATCGGTCCTTTCCTGGGGGCGCTGTGCGCGAAAATCAGTCCCGGCCTGCCGTTTGCGGTCTCGGCCTTGATCGGGGTGGCTTTTGTCGTGTTGTACAGCGGAATGGGAGCACGGCTTCCCCGTGGAGAAGGCGTAGAGCGGCCAAGTCATGATTTCGCCCGCGTGCTGGTCCATTTGGTGCGTAACTACAAGCTGGTGTGTTTTACGATCGGAGGCGTTCTCAGTGCCGTCGTGTTCGGTCAGTTCACGGCCTATTTGTCGCAATACCTGATCGTGACCAGCACGCCGGAGAACACCTACAAGATCATCAACTATCTGGTCACCACCAATGCTTGCGTGGTGATTGGTTTGCAATACCTGGTCGGCTCCAGGATCAACCAGAACAATCTGTTCCGGATGCTGATGCTGGGCATGTTGTTTTTCGTGGTTGGCCTGATGGGGTTTTGTTACGCACAGACTCCGCTGGCCTGGGTATTGGCCATGATCGTTTTCACCGTGGGTGAAATCATCATTATCCCGGTGGAATACCTGTTCATCGACTACATCGCCCCGGAGGATATGCGCGGCGTGTACTACGGTGCGCAAAACCTGTCCAACCTGGGGGCCGCGCTGGGGCCGGTGCTATGCGGTGTCGCCCTGTCGCTCTTTGCACCTTGGGCGGTGTTCTACCTGTTATCCATGTGCGTGGTCGTGGCCAGTCTGTTTTATTTCCTGGGTTCAAGGCGTGAGAGGTGATTGATGATTCACTTCAATACGGCGGGTTCGGGGCTGATGTCTGCCGAGACGCTGAAGCTGATGCAACGTTATCTGCAGGACGAGTTCGAGTCGGGAGCTTATGAAACCGAGTTGAATTACGCCCCTGTGCTGGACGTTGAGGTCTATGAAAACATTGCCCGGCTGCTGGGCACCGATGCGCGTAACGTGGCGCTTTTCGATGGGGCGACCAAGGCTTGGGTGACCGCGCTGGAGGCATTGACCTGGTCCGAAGGCGCACGCGTTCTGGTCACGCCCTACGAATACGCGGGCAACCTGATCGCACTTGCAACATTGCAGCGCCTGCATGGGGTCGTGGTTGAAGTGATGCCGCTGCTGGCCGATGGCAATCTCGACCTGCCATGGCTGGCCCGGCACATGAGCGCCGAGGTCAAGTTGGTCTCGATCGTCCATGTCCCTTCTTGCTGCGGCATCGTGAATGACATCGAGGCGGTGGGCAGTATCCTGCGCGACTACTCGGCCTGGTACTTTGTCGATGCCTGTCAATCGGCGGGCATGCTGGCGCTGGACGTGCGCGCCGCCGGCTGCGATGTGTTGACGGCTGCCGGTAGAAAATTCCTGTGTGGGCCAAGGGGAACAGGGTTTGCCTACTTGTCCGAGCGCTTCCTGGCCACCGCACAGCCTCGTTTCACTGACCTGGGCCGGGCCACGGTCGATGTCAGCGGCGGTGTCACGCGAGGGATGGAAGATGCCCGCTGTTTTGAATATGCCGAGCGCAACAACGCGGCCGTAGTGGGTTTGAACCAGGCGATAAAAGAGCGCTTGTCGAGCGCCTACGGGGCGGAGTCCGAGCTCTATCGAGTGCTGTTCCGGCGTCTGGCAGAGGCCCCCGGTGTCAACTTGATTGCTCCGGGCACTCACCATCAAGGCATCATCGCTTTCACCCATGAGCGTTGTTCGGCGACAGAACTCGTCAGTTATCTGCGCGCCCGAGGTATCAACGCATGGCCAGGATATGCATCGCATACGCCGTACTTCATGTTGGCGCAGGGGCATGAGCGTTTTGTGCGCGTGTCCATCAATGCGAGGAACAACGCTCAAGAGGTGGATGAGTTCATCGCGTTGCTGTCCGAGTTGTAAATGATCAATGAGGCAACCAATAGCCTTTAAATAAAAAATCTATGTCGTGCGGTTTGTCGCAATGGAATGTGCGTGGTGTGCCTGGCAGGTGACCGTCTGCGGCAGTGGTACTGCATTAATTGTTTTGTCCGGGGAAATAATTAAGGCCGCGCAGGCGTTTCGCGCCTGCATTCATCACTTCGAGTTATGAAAGGGAATTCTGATGAACGATGTGAACAGGTTCAATCCTTCCGCTGCACTCAGGCTGCGTCTGCGGCCCTTGTACAAAAAAGACAATTGGCACTGGCTGGTTGCCCTGGGTGCGGATCTTCTGGTCATTGCCTCGGCGATATTTCTAGCCAATCGCTATAACGTGCTTTATCCGCTGGCATTGTTGTTCATCGGCTCTCGGCAGCGGGCACTTGCCTCGCTTTTGCACGAAGCGGCGCACATGACGTTGGCTCAAAGCAAGGCGCTTAACAAATGGGTCGGTGAGTATTTGTTGGCCTATCCCATCTTTCAGGACTATGAAGCCTATCGTCGATCCCATGTGCAGATGCACCACCACCATCTGGGCGACAAGCTGAAGGATCCCGACCATCGTTTCTATATCGAGTCGGGTTTGTACGAGGCTCAGGACCGTCTGGACTTCCTGTTCCGTCATCTGTTCAGGAGCGTGACGCTGGTCAACACCTACAAGTACTTCCTTTATCTGGTCAAGAACCGGGCGGGGGACATCCTGGCCAATCCGTTACAGGGCTTGAAGCTTCTGGCGGTTCATGGCGCCATGTGGTTGCTCTTCAATTACTTTGTCGGCCCGTGGGCTTATGTCCTGTTCTGGTTGGTTCCTTACTTCACGGTGTTCCAAGTGATTGGCTGGCTCTCCGAGATTTCCGAGCACTTCGGCATGTTCGGGGTGTACCAGGATGAGGTGCAACTGACGCGCAATCGTTTCCCCACTCCGGTCGAGCGATTGTTTATCGGCATGCATGGCGATAACTATCATCTGACCCACCACCTGTTTGCCGGCGTGCCGTTCTGGAACCTGAAGCAGGCGCACCAGATATTGATGGAGGATGAAAGTTATGCGGCGGCCAATCGGGGCTGTGGCGGCATTTTCACTGCGAAAGGGGATGCCCGATCGAGCCTGCATCAGATATTCGAGGCGTATCGCAGCGGTAAAATCAGCACCGTCGACGTGACGGCATAGCGGGGGGCATGCTGCGCTGTGCTCCAGGCGCGCCTTCGAGCACAGCGTATCGGTCAAGCGCGTTCGTCAGGCGAAGACGAAATATTTGCGCACGGTCTCGACCACTTCCCACGTGCCTTTCATGCCTGGCTCGATGACGAAGATGTCACCGGCGCGCAGATGGATCGGCTCCAGGCCCTCCGGGGTGATGATGCAGTAGCCTTCCTGGAAATGGCAGTACTCCCACTTCACGTATTCCACATACCATTTGCCGGGTGTGCAGATCCAGGTGCCCATGATCTTGCTGCCGTCTTCGCTGGTGTAGGCGTTGAGGTTGACGGTGTGCGGGTCGCCTTCGAGTTTTTCCCATTTGCAGGCATCGAGTACGGGCAGCGGATGGGTGTCGCGCAGGACGGTGATGGGGGCGGTCATGTGAGCTCCGAAAGGGCGGAAGAGAACAGGCACCCTAACGCGTGGCCTGGGTGGGTAGATGCCTGTGGTCGACATCGAGCTATCCAGAAGCGCGCATCAATCGGCCAGATGTCGAGCCAGGGCGCTGGCGTAGGCCGGCAAACCGTCGAAGTGGCGGGCGCACAGCAGCAGCGCCCGGTGGGTCCAGGCCTCTTGCAGCGGGACGCAGTGATACGAAGGCTCGGGTGGGCGCCGGTCGATGGCCGCCTTCGGCACGATGGCAATGCCTGCACCATGGGCCACCATGCGAATCATGCCGTCGAAACCATCGGCGCGAATGCGGATTTGCATGCGCGAGCCGATGTGCAGGGCCTGTTCTTCCAGGTGAATCGCCAGGGCACTGGAGGCGTTCAGGCCGACATAGTCATGGCTGAGGGTCTCGCTGAACCGCACCGCTCGACCGTCAGCCAGTGGGTGCCCGGTCGGTAGGATCAAGACCAGTGGATCGTCGCGAAACGGCCAGGCCTGAAGGCCGTGGGTGTCCACCGCGTCGGAAACGATCCCCAGGTCCGCCGCGCCCTGGCGCAGCGCATGGGTGATCCGTGAGCTGGGTAATTCCTGCAGGTCGATGTCTAGGTGGGGATGGGCCTTGAGAAAGCCGGCCAGCAGTTCGGGCAGGTACTCGGTCATGGCGCTGGTGTTGCACAACAATCGCACCCGGCCTTTGACGCCCTTGGCGTATTCGGCCAGGTCCTGTTGCAGGCGTTCGGCCTGTTGCAACAGGGCCCGGGCATGCTCGGCCAGGGCCCTGCCAGCCGGCGTCGGGGTTACGCCACGCCGTCCGCGCTCAAGCAGATCGATGCCCAGGGAAGCTTCCATGGCCCGGACCCGCGCACTGGCCGCGGCCAGGGACAAATGGCTGCGGGCCGCACCGGCGGTGATGTTGCCGGTGTCGAGGATGTTCAGGTAGAGGCGCAGGTCGGTGAGGTCGAAGTGCATGGGCTGGTGATCCTGTGCCGGGTTTGTCTGGTGTTTGCTAAATCGCCATCGCGAGCAGGCTCGCTCCCACAGTTTGAAATGCAATCCCCCTGTGGGAGCGAGCTTGCTCGCGATGACGTCGTCAGCATCAACGAATTTACAGCCTCTTGTCACAAGAGAGGCACCCTCAGTATATGGCAGATTTTCAGGCCAGGTCCCGGGGCGCACGATACCCCCATGAACACACTTATCGCTTTCTATCAAAATCTCGGCCTGGCCCTTTCCTTGCTGGTCATCGTCACCTTCCTGCTGGCCGGCACCATCAAGGGTGTGATCGGCCTGGGGCTGCCGACCGTCTCCATGGGCTTGCTCGGGCTGGCTATGTCTCCGCCACAGGCTGCGGCGTTGCTGATTATCCCGGCGACCCTGACCAATCTCTGGCAACTGGCGTTCGGCGGTCATCTGCAAGCCCTGATCCGGCGCCTGTGGCCGCTGCTGCTGGCGATTTTCTTGGGCACCGGGCTCGGTACGCTGTGGCTCGGTATGACAGGCGGGGCTTGGGTCGTGCGGGCCTTGGGCGGGGCATTGTTGCTGTATGCGTTGAGCGGATTGTTGCTGCCAACGCTGCGGGTCGATCCCGATGCCGAATCGTGGATCGCTCCGCTTTGTGGGCTGCTGACCGGCCTCATCACGTCCGCCACCGGTGTGTTCGTCATTCCGGCGGTGCCCTATCTGCAAGCGCTGGGCTTGAGCAAGGATGAACTGGTGCAGGCCCTGGGCCTGTCTTTCACCGTTTCTACCCTGGCCCTGGCCGCCGGCCTGTTGTGGCGCGGCGAGCTGGGCGGGGGCGAGTTGAGTGCCTCGTTGTTGGCAGTGGCACCGGCGCTGCTGGGGATGTGGCTAGGGCAATGGTTGCGCCAGCGGATCAGCGCCGTGTGGTTCAAACGGGCATTTTTCATCGGCCTCGGCGTGCTCGGCGGCCATCTGCTGATCAGCGGCTAGCCGAGGACGGGCTGAGCATGTCGACGCGGCGGATGTCGAAGTCGCGCTCCAGGTACTCCATGCGTCGCTCGAAGAATTGCCGCATGTGCGGCAGGTTCGAGTGCACCTCCAGGTGCGCCTGGGATGCCCAGATTTCATAGAAGATGAACAGCGTTGGATCCTGCTGGTCCCGCAGCATGTGGTATTCGATGCAACCGGGCTCGGCACGGCTTGGCTCGACGTAGGCGCGAAACAGCGCTTCGAAGGCTTCGGCTTTTTCCGGGCGGGTCTTGGCATGCAGGATGAAACCGTGCAGTTCGCTCATCGAGGGGGCTCCTGAATAAAAGAGGTGTCGGAGCTTACGGCAACAATCGGCCTTCCATTCTTGCGTATAGATCAAATCAGTTTTGCCGTTGCGGTGCTTATTCCGCGCGAAGCTCGTCGGTACCCTGCCGCCATCATTTTCAACCTTTCCATGCAGCGGCCCTCCAACGGCCCACGCCGTGGAACCCGATGAGGCTCCCCATGAAAAAAGTCCTGTTGCTCAACGGCGGCAAACAATTCGCCCACTCTGACGGTCGCTATAACGCCACCCTCCACGACACGGCGCTCAGCGTGTTGGACCGTGGCGGTTTCGATGTGAAAACCACCTTCATCGACGGCGGCTACGACGTCCAGGAGGAAGTCGCCAAGTTCCTCTGGGCCGACGTGATCATTTACCAGATGCCAGGCTGGTGGATGGGCGCACCGTGGACCGTGAAGAAATACATCGACGAAGTCTTCACCGAAGGCCACGGCAGCCTCTATGCCAGCGACGGTCGGACCCGTTCCGATGCCTCGCAGAAATATGGCAGCGGCGGCCTGATCCAAGGCAAGCAGTACATGTTGTCCCTGACCTGGAACGCCCCGCAGCAAGCCTTCGACGACCCGACCGACTTCTTCGAAGCCAAGGGCGTGGACGCGGTGTACTTCCCGTTCCACAAGGCCAATCAGTTCCTCGGCATGACCGGCCTGCCGACCTTCCTGTGCGTGGACGTGATGAAGCGCCCGAACATCGAAGAGGATGTGGCGCGGTATGAGCGGCATTTGATCGAGGTGTTCGGCCTGAAGGCGTGACCTTTTTGCGACGTACCCCGTTACTATCTGTCTGGTCCGGGGCGCGGTGGATCTGTGGCGAGGGGATTTATCCCCGCTCGTCTGCGAAGCAGACGCCGAGGCATGACGACATGATTGCTCAGGTACATCGCGTCGTTGGCTAAGGTCCGCTTCGCGGCCCAGCGGGGATAAATCCCCTCGCCACAAAGATCAATCGACAGGGGGATACGTGAAAGCCAGATCCGACGAGTTGCAGATTTTCGTCTGCGTGATCGAGTGCGGATCGATCTCCGCCGCCGCCGAACAGGTCGGGCAGACGCCATCGGCGGTCAGCCGCACGCTATCGCGATTGGAGGCCAAGCTCGACATCACGCTGATCAACCGCACCACGCGGCGCATGGACCTGACCGAGGAGGGCAAGTACTTCTTCGAACAGGCCAAAGGCATCCTCGACCAGATGGATGAACTGGAAGAGCGCCTGTCGTCCCGCCAGAAAAATCCCGCGGGACGCTTGCGGATCAACGCGGCCTCGCCGTTCATGCTGCACGCCATCGTCCCGCACATTGAAGAGTTCCGCGGGCTTTACCCGGATATCCAGCTCGAACTCAACAGCAACGACCTGATCATCGACCTGCTGGAGCAAAGCACCGACATCGCCATCCGCATCGGCACCCTCACCGACTCGACGCTCCACGCCCGCGCCCTGGGCTGCAGCCCGTTGCACATCCTCGCCAGCCCGGCCTATTTGAAGCGGCACGGCACACCCACCAGCGTCGCCGAACTGGCGGAGCACGCATTGCTGGGGTTTGCCCAGAACGAGGGCCTCAATCAATGGCCGCTGCGCCACCGGCACGGTGATCGCTGGCCGATCCAGCCCGCCATCAGCGCGTCCAGCGGCGAGACCGTGCGGCACCTGGCGCTGCAAGGGCAGGGCATTGCCTGCCTGTCAGACTTCATGACCCGCGAAGACATCCAGGCCGGTCGGCTGAAGGTGCTGCTGGCCGATGCCAACAGCGGATACCGCCAGCCAATCAATGCGGTGTACTACCGCAACTCGCAACTGGCCCTGCGGATCCAGTGCTTCCTGGACTTCATTCAGGGCAAGCTCGCCGACTACGCCGCGCGGGACTTCAAGGGCTGATTCGTGACTTCAAGGCAAGAGTGATTTGGGCAATGTGGACTGTTTCGGCAAGGACCAGTCCTCGATACTCGTCCCATCACTCAGGTTGCCAAGGAGTTATCCCATGAACGTATTCATCACCGGCGCTGCCGGTTTTATCGGCGGTTCCATCGCCACCGGCCTGGTACGCGCCGGGCATCAGGTTCGCGGTCTGGTGCGCAGTGCCGAACAGGCGAGCGAACTCACTGCGCTGGGCATCGAGCCGGTCATTGGTACCCTCGAGGACAGCGCGCTGCTCACCGAACAGGCCCGTGCCGCCGACGCCGTGATCAACGCCGCCAGCAGCGATCATCGGGGTGCGGTCGAAGCCCTGATCGAAGGGCTCGAAGGCTCGAACAAAGTGCTGCTGCACACCAGCGGTTCGAGCATTGTCGGCGATGCTTCCGGTGGTCGTCACAGCGATGACATCTACCGGGAAGGCCATCTGCCGCCACCCACGGTCGACAAAGCGGCCCGTGTCGCCATCGACAATCTTGTCCTGGATGCCGCCCAGCAAGGCGTGAATTCGGCGGTGATCTGCAACACCTTGATCTACGGCCACAGCCTGGGGGTCAAGCGTGACAGTGTGCAGTTGCCACGGCTGCTCAAGCAGGCGCGTAAAAGCGGGGTGGTGCGGCATGTGGGACCGGGGCAGAACATCTGGTCCAACGTGCACATCGAAGACGTGGTCGAGCTGTACAAGTTGGCTCTGACCCGTAACGTACCCGGCACGTTCTATTTCGTTGAAAGCGGCGAGGCCTCGTTCATCGACATGACCACTGCCATGGCCCGGGCGCTGAAGCTGGGCGAGCCGCAAGATTGGCCGCTGGCCGAAGCCGAGGCCGAATGGGGCTACGAAATGGCCAACTATGGCCTGGGTTCCAACAGCCGTGTGCGAGGCACGAACGCCCGTGGGCTGCTGGGCTGGACGCCGAAGCGGACGTCGGTGGTGGAGTGGATTCTCGATGAGATGGTGACATCGACAGTGCCAGCAGAATAAGCACCCTTGTGGGAGCGAGCTTGCTCGCGATGGCGCCAGGTCATTCAGTACTGAAGTTGGCTGACCCACCGCTATCGCGAGCAAGCTCGCTCCCACAGTTTTTGTTGGGTGTTGCTTCAGTCGTGCTGCACGCCTGCACGCTTGAGCATTTGCTTGCAACGCTCGGACAGGTGAAACACCCGCAGGTGCTTGCCCGCTTTGCTGTAGCGCTCGCGCAGGGTCTTGAGCGCGGCGACGGCCGAGTAGTCGACGAAGCGCAAGTGACGGCAATCGAGGGTCACCAGCGCCGGGTCGTTGGCCGGGTCGAACTGGTTGAGGAACGGCGTCGACGAGGCGAAGAACAGCGTGCCGTGCAAGCGATAAAGCTTGCTGCCGTCGGCTTCCTCGTGGGTGTCGGCGTACAGCTCCCGGGCTTGTTGCCAGGCGAAGTTGAGCGCCGCGATGATAATCCCGCAGAGCACGGCCACGGCCAGGTCGGTGAACACCGTGATCACCGTCACCGCGATGATGACCAGCACATCGTTGGCCGGCACTTTGTTGACCACCCGCAACGAGGCCCAGGCGAATGTCTGTTGGGACACCACGAACATCACGCCCACCAGCGCCGCCAGCGGGATGCGCTCGATCAGCGGCGACAGGAACAACACGAACAGCAACACCATCACCCCGGCCACCACGCCGGATAACCGCCCGCGTCCGCCCGAGCTGAGGTTGATCATGGTCTGGCCGATCATGGCGCAACCGCCCATGCCGCCGAGCAAGCCGGAGGCCATGTTGGCCGCGCCCAACGCCACGCACTCACGGTCCGGATAACCGCGGCTCTCGGTGATTTCATCGGTCAGGTTCAAGGTCAACAAGGTTTCCAGCAAACCGACCATCGCCATGATGACCGCATAGGGTGCGACGATTTGCAGGGTTTGCAGGTTCCAGGGAATGTCCGGCAGGGCAAAGGTCGGCAAGCCGCCGGCGATGTGGGCCATGTCGCCCAGTGTTCGGGTCGGCAGGCCGAGCAGGTCGACCGCCAGGCCAACACCGAGGATGGCCACCAGCGCCGGCGGCACGCTGCGGGTCAGGCGCGGCAGCAGGTAGACGATGGCCATGGTCAGCGCCACCAGGCCGGCCATCAGGTACAGCGGCGGGCCGCTCAGCCAAGCCTCGCCATTCTTGAAGTGTTCCAACTGGGCCAGGGCAATGACGATCGCCAGGCCGTTGACGAAGCCGAGCATCACCGGGTGCGGCACCATGCGCACCAGCTTGCCCAGGCGTAACAACCCGAACGCCATCATGATCAACCCGCCCAGCAGCACGGTCGCCAACAGGTACTGCACACCGTGTTGCACCACCAAGGCGACGATCACCACGGCCATCGATCCCGCCGCGCCTGACACCATCCCGGGGCGACCACCGAACAACGCGGTCAGCGTGCACAGGATGAACGCACCGTACAACCCCATCAGCGGATTGAGATGGGCCACCAGGGCGAAGGCGATGCACTCGGGGAGCAGGGCGAAAGAGGTGGTGAGGCCGGCGAGGGTATCGGCGCGAAGGCGTGCTGGTTTCATGATTTACCTGACTGGGCGCCGGTGGAGCGTCGGCTGCCGGGGCGTGGTGCGAAAACAGCTGCGGATGGTACGGAATTGAGTGCGGGGCGGCCAGCCGTCTGTGGTGAGGGGATAAATCCCCTCACCACAAGAGAAGGGTTCTGTATGAAAGTCCGGCGCCGGATTTTCATAGCGGCTGCATCGCGATGTCCGTCAGCGACATTTCTTGCCTGTGGGCGAAAATTACTTTCAATGGGTTTGAAGAATCCTCGGTGAAATGATTTATGAGTTTCACAACACATCGACGTGACCCCCATTCGAGGAGTAACGCATGGCCCCTGCTTTCGGTTATTGGCTACTGGTCTACGCGGCCATCGCCATCATTGCGCTGATCGTTCTGATCGCCCGTTATCGACTCAATCCGTTCATCGTGATTACTCTGGTTTCCATTGGCCTGGCGTTGCTGGCCGGGATGCCGCCGTCAGGTGTGGTGGGGGCGTACGAGGCGGGTGTCGGCAAGACGCTGGGGCACATTGCACTGGTGGTGGCCTTGGGCACGATGCTCGGCAAGATGATGGCCGAGTCCGGCGGGGCGGAGCGGATGGCGCAGACGCTGATCGGACGCTTCGGCGAGCGCAACGCCCACTGGGCAATGGTGTGCATTGCCTTCCTGGTGGGCTTGCCGTTGTTCTTCGAAGTCGGCTTTGTGCTGCTGGTGCCCATCGCTTTCACCATCGCCCGGCGTGTGGGCGTGTCGATCCTGATGGTGGGGCTGCCGATGGTCGCCGGGCTTTCGGTGGTCCATGCCCTGGTGCCGCCTCATCCGGCGGCGATGCTGGCAGTGCAGGCGTTCCAGGCCTCGGTGGGCCAGACCTTGCTGTACGCGATCCTGATCGGCATTCCCACCGCGATCATCGCCGGCCCGCTGTACGCCAAATTCATCGTGCCACGCATCCAGCTACCGGCCGAGAACCCGCTGGAGCGACAATTCCTCGACCGCGAGCCGCGCGCCAGGCTGCCGGGTTTCGGCGTGACCCTGGGGACCATTCTGCTGCCGGTGATTCTGATGTTGATCGGCGGCTGGGCCAACCTGATCTCCACGCCGGGCAGCGGTTTCAATCAGTTCCTGCTGTTCATCGGCAACTCGGTGATCGCCTTGCTGCTGGCGACCGTTCTCAGCTTCTGGACTCTCGGCCTGGCCCAGGGCTTCAACCGCGAATCGATCCTCAAGTTCACCAACGAATGCCTGGCACCGACCGCCAGCATCACCTTGCTGGTGGGTGCCGGCGGTGGTTTGAACCGGATCCTGGTGGACGCCGGGGTCACGCAACAGATTGTCGGCCTGGCCCAGGAGTTCCAGTTGTCACCGCTGGTCATGGGCTGGTTGTTCGCCGCACTGATGCGGGTTGCCACCGGATCGGCCACGGTGGCGATGACCACGGCCTCGGGCATCGTCGCGCCCGTGGCGATTGGCCTGGGTTATCCCCATCCCGAGTTACTGGTGCTGGCCACCGGGGCCGGGTCGGTTATCTTTTCCCACGTCAACGACGGCGGCTTCTGGCTGATCAAGGAATACTTCAATATGACCGTCACGCAAACCTTCAAGACCTGGACGGTGCTCGAAACGCTGATTTCCGTGGTCGCGTTCGCCTTGACCCTCGGGCTTTCGCGCTTGCTTTGAGCGCAACGCACCCCAACAGGAGCCGCCATGGACATCCTCTACCAGATCCGTTCCCGCCAGGATTCCTTCAGCGCCGGCGAAGGAAGAATCGCCCGGCTGATGCTCGAAGACGTCGGCTTTGCCGCCTCCGCCAGCCTCGATGAACTGGCCCAACGGGCGGAAGTCAGCAGCGCTACCCTGTCGCGCTTCGCCCGTACCGTCGGTTGCCGCGACCTGCGGGACTTGCGCCTGCAACTGGCCCAGGCCAGCGGTGTCGGCAGCCGTTTCCTCGACCCCGCCGGCGCGCCGGAGCAATCGGCGTTTTATGGACAGATCGTCGGCGATATCGAAGCGACTCTGCGCCAGCATCTGTCGGCATTCGAAGAGTCGCGGTTCGGCGATGCCGTGCGGATGATCGGCAAGGCACGGATGATTCATGCGTTCGGCCTCGGTGGCTGGTCGGCGCTGTGCGGCGAGGAGTTGCAGGTGCGGCTGGTGCGTTTCGGCTACCCGATTGCCGCCTGTCGCGACCCGGTGATGATGCGCATCACCGCCACTTCGCTGAGTGACCAGCATCTGGTCATCGCCTGTTCACTGACCGGTATCACGCCGGAGCTGTTGAGTGCCGTTGAATTGGCCCGCAGCTACGGCGCGGCGATCCTGGCCGTCACCCGCGCCGACTCGCCACTGGCCCAACTGGCCGACTGCGTGCTGCCCCTGCAAGGCGCCGAAACCTCGTTCATCTACAAACCCACGGCGGCGCGCTACGGCATGCTGCTGGCCATCGACGTGCTCGCCACCGAGCTGGCGCTGGCCCACCCCGAAGACAATCAAGAGCGCCTGCGGCGGGTCAAACTCGCCCTGGACGACTACCGCGGCGGCGACGATCACTTGCCGCTGGGAGACTGACATGCTGTACGACACGCTTATCCGCAATGCGCTGGTCATCGACGGCAGCGACAGCCCCGGTTACCACGCCGATGTCGGCATTCGCGCTGGGCGCATCGAACGCATCGGCGAGCTGGGCGATGCCCGGGCGCTTGAAGACATCGACGCCGGCGGCCGCGTGCTGGCGCCTGGGTTCATCGATGTGCACACCCACGACGACACGGTGGTGATTCGCCAACCGCAGATGCTGCCCAAGCTCAGCCAGGGCGTGACCACGGTGATCGTCGGCAACTGCGGCATCAGCGCTTCGCCGGTGAGCCTGCGGGGCGATCCACCGGACCCGATGAACCTGCTCGGCACAGCCCAGGCGTTCGCCTACCCGCGCTTTGGAGATTATCGTGGGGCGGTAGAGGCGGCGAAGCCGGCGGTCAACGTGGCCGCGTTGGTCGGGCACACGGCGTTGCGCAGCAATCACATGGATGATTTGTTGCGCACTGCGTCGGTGGGCGAAATCGCAGCCATGCGTCGGCAATTGCGCGAAAGCCTGGAGGCCGGTGCACTGGGTTTGTCCACCGGCCTGGCCTATGCCAACGCTTTTTCGGCGTCCACCGACGAAGTCATGCAACTGACCGAAGAGTTGAGTGCATTCGGCGCGGTCTACACCACCCACCTGCGCAGCGAATTCGAGCCGGTGCTCGAGGCCATGGACGAGGCGTTCCAGATCGGTCGCCATGCGCAGAGCCCGGTGATCATTTCCCACCTCAAGTGTGCCGGGGCCGGTAACTGGGGACGCAGCCCGCAGGTGCTCGCGGCCTTGGAGAACGCGGCGAAAACCCATCCGGTCGGTTGCGACTGCTATCCCTACGCGGCCAGCTCCTCGACCCTGGATCTCAAGCAAGTGACCGATGCCCATCGCATCACCATCACCTGGTCGACACCGCACCCGTCAATGGGCGGGCGCGACCTGACCGACATCGCCCGCGAATGGGCGGTGTCGCTGTTGGAAGCGGCGCGGCGGCTGCAACCGGCCGGTGCGGTGTATTACGGCATGGACGAAGGCGACGTCCGCCGAATCCTCGCCCATCCGCTATCCATGGTCGGCTCCGACGGATTGCCCGAAGACCCGTTTCCTCATCCGCGCTTGTGGGGCGCTTTCCCACGGGTGCTGGGCCATTTCAGTCGTGATGTCGGGCTGTTTGCGCTGCACACCGCCGTGCACAAGATGACCGGCCTTTCAGCGGCGCGTTTCGGCCTCAAGCAACGAGGGGAAATCCGCGAAGGCCATTGGGCGGACCTGGTGCTGTTCAATCCGCACACCATTCGCGACGTGGCCGATTTCAACGAGCCGCAACGGGCTGCCGAAGGGATTGATGGCGTGTGGGTCAATGGTGTCTTGAGCTACCGCGAAGGGCAGGCTAACGGGCGCCGGAAAGGCCGGTTCCTGGCGCGGGAGGGTGATCTGCGCCAGGGGTTTGCTCCTGCGAATGACGTGTAAGCGGCTGATATTGTGTAAATTGGCGTCACAATAATGGCACTGCGACACTAAAGAAGCCGGGTCCAAGGCCGAAGCATTGGGGTCAACCCACTAAACTGGGTCTTTTCAGCCAGGGAGCAACCCATGAGCTTCGGTAAAACCACCCCGATCCTGCGGATCTTCGATGAAACCAAGGCGCTGGCGTTCTATGTCGACTTCCTGGGCTTTACCGTCGACTGGCAACATCGCTTCGGTGACAACTTCCCGTTGTACTTGCAGGTCTCCCGTGGCGACTGCGTGTTGCACCTGAGCGAGCACCATGGCGATTGCACGCCGGGCTCGGCCCTGCGGATCGAGACCGATGAGCTGGAAGCGTTCCAGCAGCAATTGCAGGACAAGGCGTATCGCTACGCCCACCCCCAGATCCAGGCCATGCCCTGGGGAAGCCAGGACATGACGGTGGTCGATCCGTTTGGGAACCGGTTGGTGTTTACCAATGCGATCACTGTCTGAGAGGCGCCCCCGCTCGAGTCCTCCAGGCCAGGCAGGATCCGAGCGGGTTTGAGCTGGCCAGGTGCAGTCAGGGACTGGGACCAGGGCGCGGAGCACGATTGATAGCCAAGACATGCTCGTTATATTTCGCGTAGTCCATAGCGTGGCGCCCCGTCTGGATACTGACGCTTTCCGGGATGATGCCGCTGCAATTGAAACAGGCAATGAAAGGTTTCGGTTCATCCACGCCGGTTATTTTGTGGGTGAACAGTTGCGTGTTCGACAGCTTCATTTCAGCTTGACCCGGGTAGAGCGCAACGACCGAGTTGATCAGGCGGACTTCTCCGTGCGCCCCTGGCCCGCCCGTGAGCGTGGGAATGATGTTGTCGGATTTGTCGATGTGCGTGGCGATGAGGTTCTGGGTGTATTGCTGAAGTTCATGGACGTCCTCGACGGTCCTGCTCAGCGTCGGCTCGCTTTTTAACTCGTCAAGGTCCAGTTCGATTTTATGGATCGGATCGTTTTTCGTCGCGCTGTATCGTTCGGCCAGGTCGGCCAGGTATTCATGGGTATTGCCGATCCTGTAGCTGCCGAACTTCAGGTAGAAACTTTCGCTTTGGGCGGTGCCGCCATACGTCTTGTCTACGCCACGGTATCCCTCCGGGCCGGATTTAGGCCCGGTGAGGTTGTAGAATTCGTTGAGGCCCACGCCCAAGCCCTCGACCAAGCCATGGGAGTGAACGACCAGCTCCTTGCGTTTGGTTTTGCTGAAACTGGGGCTGGCGTCGGGATCTGGAGGACCTTCCTGATGAGTGCCGGCACGTTTTTTAGCGTGTTTCGTCGGTGGCGGCTGCATCATTTTCAGGGAACGGGCGTGGCCATCCTCTTTCATCCATTGGAGGAAATCCTCCTTCATCCATCCTTGGCGGTCGACAAACCTGAGGGGGTTGTTTCCCACCAGGGCATACAGGTTCAAGCCATCGACCGCCCCTGCCGGGTCGGGACTGATCCAGCGTTGCAACCACGGCGCGTAGTACCGCTGCCCGTAGTAATACAGGCCACTGGCATCGCGTTCCTTGCCGGAGTAGCGAAGGGTCCGGTAGTCGGCTTCCACGGCTGAGCGGGAGGCCTGCCAAGCGGTTGCGCCGTAGGGCAGGTAGCTTTCCTGGCTGATCAGGCCGCCCTGGTCGTCGAGTTCCAGTGAGCTGGAGCCCAGGTGGTCGCCAAGGCCATAGCGAATCTGGTTGGCGGCGATACCGGACGGTCGGCCTTCGGTCCAGTGCAGGTAGCGCACGTTGTAGCGACCGGCTTGCAGGGTGATGACTTCCAGGCGTTCATTATCGCGCGTGCGAATTTCGAGGCCCGGCAGATAACGGACTTCCCGAGTGTGAACCCGTGTTGCGCCCAGGGTTGTCTGGAGCTTGCGTACTCGTTGACCGCCGCTGTCGTAGCGATAGCGCTCGATGTCATCGGCAGCGTTTTCACGCCGCACCAACACCACGCCGTCGAGCTGGTTGCGCAGGTTCCATGTCAGCGCCTGGCCTGGGGAAAGCGCCTGCTGGTTGCCGTTGGCATCGAAGTCCACTGCCACGTCGGGCGTCGATTGGCCTTTATTCCAGGCGCGCAGGCGATTGCTCGCGGCGGCCACGTTCAGGGTCCGGGTGTAGTGATTGCCGTCGCGACGATGGCGCAATTCGATCAGGTTGCCGCCGGCGTCGTACTCGTAGTGTTCGGTGAAGTTGAACAGCTGATTCGGGTCGATGGGTGTTTTGCCGAGGGCTGGAAGGTCCGGGGGGCTGGTCAATCCGGCGGCCTCGCGGCCCGTCGCGCTGATCAATTGGTAAAGGCTGTCGTAGGTGAATGTGCTGGCGGCTTCGACCCGCTGGTTACTGCCGAACTGCACCGGTTGGGCCTTGTCCTCGAGGTGCGTCACGTTGCCCACCGGGTCGTAGGTGTAGCGCAGATCCTGCAAGGTGCTGGCCGCCCGCGACGTGAGCAGTTTGGTCAGTCTACCGTTGGCCGGATCGTACACGGCGCGACTGACGACCCCGTTGCCGGCCGTCTGGGACTCGATCTGGCCGGACGCGTTATAGACCAGATCGCTCATGATGACTTTTTCGGTCGCCGTGTTGCTTATCTGCAGGCCCACGGACTTGAGCTGACCGGCGACATCGAACGAGTAGCGCTGCTGGTGCTGGGCGGCATCGGTCTGCTGGATGAGTTCGGCGAGCGCGTCGTAGCGCCAGCGGGTGGTGTAGCCGTTCCCCTGTTCCAGCAAGCGATCGCGGTCTGTCTCCTGCGCTGGCCAGTCCAGGCGTTCGGCGGTGGCCAGCAGGTGCCTGGTCTGGCTGAGAGGTTTGGCGCAAAGCCCATAGTCATGGATCAACAAGGTGCCGGCGCTGTCATCGTGGCGGATCAGCGCACCGCACTGGTTATGCACCGCGGACTCCGGCGAATTGTCGCCGTAATGCCGGCATTCGACCCTGCGCGGTACGTCGCCTGCCGCTTGTTCATGGACGGCCGTCATGCGCAGTTGCGTGTCATAGGTGGTTCGCCAATAGGTGCCTCGCTGATCCCAGCAGTGCGATAGCTGCCCGGCATCGCCAGGCAGGTACAGGCGCCACCCGGCATCGATACTGTCGAGCAACAGCGTCTTGCCGGACAAGCTGAAGACCGTCCGCAGGTTCGCTCCGCCGGTCGCCATGGCAAACAGTCGAGGATCACGCTGCGCCACCGCTCGTCCCGCCGCGTCATAGTCTTGCTGGGCAATGCGCGCCTGGGAGGGCGCCTGGGCGTCGCGCCGGTAGTAGGCGATTTGCCGCACGGGCAGGCCACGACTGTCGAGGGCATTGATCGTGGGCGTCTTGTGATGAAGGCGTGCGTCGTTCATACGCCACCTCCAGCCGTGGCGGCGTGTTCGGACAGGACTTCCTGCAGCGTGTCATTCTCGTCCTCGTCCACGGTGTACCAGGGATGACGTGTATGCCGACGCAGGTAGGCGAGGCCATTTTGCCTGGCGAGCAACACGTGGCTGGGGCGTCCGAGTGGGTCGTAGAAGTGTTGGTCGAAATGCCCGGACTGGCGCAAGGACGTATCGTTGATGTGGCTGTGCCGGTCGGCGAAATATGGGCGGTAGATACGCACCGCCAGGCCCTTGCTGTTGTATTCCACCCGTTCGCTGACACGCCAGCGCCTGGCGGCGATCTGCTCCTTGGGCTTTCCATCCGTCAGTGTCAGGTCGCCCTTGGCGTCGACGACATAAGCCAGGCCCGGTTCGACGAGTTGCTTGCTTTGCAGGGGGCGCCCGAAGCCATCGAAGCCACTGACGGCGATGCGGATTTGTCTTCGGGAGTCATCCGGGTAGCGGTCGGCGACCAGCGTGGCGATGTGTATCGGTTCACGGGGCGCGGCTGCGATTTCGTGTTTCAGCTTGAGGTCGTCGGCGGAGGATGTCTGAAGCTCCGCCAGGCGGGCTCGGGCCGATGCGCGGATATGGCCGCTGGGCAGCAGGTCGCCGTTACCCACGCAACGTGCCAGCCAGTCGCTGTCCGACCGGGCAACCGTCGAAACACGTCCCATCCAACTGAAGGGCGCGTAATAGAGGGTCATGGCGGCATCTTGCAGAGCATCCCTGCTTTGGTTGATAGCATCTGCCGGGCTGCTGAACGGTGGCCGTTTGAACTGTGCGAGCGGCTTGAAACCCACGGGTGTGTGGTGCTCGTCCCCATGAAAAGAGGTGGCCAATACTTGGCCGAACGCATCGAACAGGCCTTCCTGTACGTTACCGTTAGGGTCGATGATGCGCAGGGGCTGGAGTGAACGGTAATCGCAGAACACCTGGGTGGTGCAGCCGTCGGGCAGTTTGAAGGTGGTGACAAGACAAGCGTATGGGTCATGGCCTATCTCGTATACGCCTTGGCTTTCGCTCGGTTGTACGGTCCTGGTTTTGTAGAAGCCCGCCAATGGCGCGTAGGTGGTGAAAGCGCTTTTGACTGACCAGAGTTTTTTCTCCGGCGCGGTGTCGAGAAGAAAATCGCTCATTCGGTGATAACCCATTCGCTCCAATAGTTTTCCTTTGGGGCGGCTGTCCTGTGGCAGTAATTGGAACGCGCCCAGGGCGTTTTCATCCAGTTCGGCGCTTTCCAGATGGTCGACCAGGGCCTGAAAATCCGCGACGCCGTCCGGCAGGGTCGCTGTGCTCGACGCGTGTCTGTAGCGCTGCACGGACAAGCCGGTCAGCACGCCTTGGGTTTTCCAGGTGGTCTGTTGCGTGAGTTCGCTGAGCGTTTCGAAAGACAGGTCCCGTGGGCTCAACCCCTGGTCCGCAGGGCGCTTGGGGCGCTGCAACGCCTGGGTGCGCTGGCGATAAGGCAGGCCGAGTCGCCATTGCTGGGGCGTCTGCAGATGGATGAATTCGGCACGGGTTTCGTTCAGGTAGTAGAGCTGCTGCGCCGGGTCATGCGCGTCGCGCCACCACTGTTGCGGGTCGGCTTCGCTGAACGGTGGTGTATCGCTGGCGGTTTTTCGTCGGGCGTAATGGATGTCCACGCTGTGGGTCAGCGCGCCGTACCGATCGTGTTGCAGGTTCAGGGTGTGCCGGCATTGCGGGTCATCGACAATGCCTTCGTACTGATAACTGATGGACTCCAGCAGCAGGGGCAACATTCGGGCCTGCTGGCGAACGCTGTCGGGCGCTTGCAGCAGGCGCAGCCCATAACGGTTTTCCTCCACCGAATACAGACGGGTGGTTTTCAACTGTCTGTCGATGCCGAAGACCTCGCTGCGCAATACCCGGCCACACAGGGCGCGGGACATTTCCAGTTCGGTCGCCGCGTCTGGCGAGGCAATGATGCGATCCTGCAACGACTCTGGCGGACAGTGGCACAGCACGGTCTTGCCCAGCGGCACGGCTTGCTTGTCTGCCCGGCTGTAGCCATTGCGTGGCAGGTTCACCCTTCGCCCGGTGTGAAACCAGGTCTTTTTCAGGCAGGTGGCGGTGAAGGCCTGGACGTCGGTGTCGCCGGGGCTCGCTTCAGTGTCGGTTTGCAGCAACAGGCCAAAGCCCCGAAACTCACGTTCGATGCCGTCGTAGTAACCCTGGCGATAGGAGAATGCCTGGGTCAGTCGATTGCCGGTTATTTCATCCACTTGGGTCTGAGCGCAAACCAGGTGCAGGGCCAAGGGCAAGCGACAGGTGAGGGGCTTGCCGGCCGTCATCCGCTGCAGTTTTTCATCCAGCCACTCCTGGGCCGAGCTGCGGTAGCGGATGCGCTGGTCGGCGCCCATGTTGTTGTGGATGCCGGTGAGCAGGTACGGTTTGGCGCTGACGAAGTCGTAGCGCCAATGCCGCGGCGTCATGTGCGGCGCGCTCAGGATCAGGCTGGAACAACCGAGCCCTTGCAGGTCGGCGATGCTGACCTGGCACAGAGGATCGTAGCGCAGGCCTTCCGGCCAAGGCAGGGTAACCGCGGGGCTGAAACCATGGCCGCAGCGGTTCATGAAAATCAACGCCTGGTCCGCTTGCAGATAGATCAGGTCGACAGCGCCGGAACCATCCAGGTCCGCCAGGCGGATACGCGCGGCGTCGAAGCTGTCGTAGGCCAGCCCGGGAAAGTCCAGCACCCTGGCGTTGCCGAAACGCCCACGGCCGAGGTTGGGCCAGCACTTCACTTCGTTGTGACGAATGCGCACCAGATGCTGCTGGCCGCTGCCCAGTACATCGCTGAAAGCCACCAGTTCACCGGGTGAGGCGCTGAATAAGGGCAGGGCGTCTTCGTTTTCCTTGCGAGGGACTTCCACTGGGGGGGAGAAGCCGCGCTCCCGCTGGTTGGCGTACAGGCGAAGGCTGCGCGGGCCGATCACCGCCAGATCGCCGAGCCCGGCGCCCATCAGGTCGGCCAACTGCCCTTGGGGGCTGAAAAACTCTGGCGCAAGTGCATTGAACGTGGCGAAGCCCGACCAGCTTCGTTCGGCATCGAGGGCGAAAAAGCCGCTCACTTGCGGCTGGGCGACGAGCCAATCCAAACGACCATCACCCGTGAGGTCGCTCAGGGCCTGGTGCACCGGTGTGGCCGTGTCGGTCGCGGGATGTGGGGCAGCGTTCGCCACGGCCCGTAGGTCACGTCGTCGCCTTGGGTACTGGCCCGCACGGGCTCGCGATAATGCCAGCCGTTGTCGGTTCGATGGAGCATCCCCGGCAGGCCTTCACCGTACAGGTCCACCAGTTGATAGGCGTGGCCGTCGTTGAGCCCCGGCATGTCCTGGAAACGCCGCCAGGCAAGGGGCTCAGGCGCAAGCTGGAAGGCGCTGTAGCTGAATTCGACGGGCGGTCGGCTTTCGGCCGCTTCACCTTCGCCGAACGCCTGGTCATGGGCGGCGCTAAGGAGCGGGTAACCCGGAGGTGTCTGGCGATAATCCAGCAGCAGGCGCCGTATCAGGACGGGGACGGCGCCCAATTCCTCAGGGAAACGGTGAAACATCAGGACCTGGCGACAGAGCCGTTCGGTGCGCAACTCAAAACCGTAGGCGAAGCTGGAAAATGCATCGCCCCGGGCTTGCCACTGCTGCCCCTCATACGACGGTTTTTCTGTGTAGGCGGTGGTCCGTTCGCCGTAGTCGAACAGCAGCTCGAAGTGCCATTGCGCGTTCGCGAGCCGATCCGCTGTCCACCCGTACAGGTGTGGGTCAGCCTTGAAATTGCCATAGCTGACCTGGCTCAAATAGCGTTGGGCGGTGGTGTCTGTCTTGTACTGGTAGAGGATGTGCTCACCGTGGGCGTTCAGGCTCTCCTCCAGCAGCCATTCGCCGACACGGCTCGTGTCCTGGGGATCGGTGCGCCGTGCTGAGAGGTGCTTGCCAAACAGGTGGAGGCTGCCGTCGGCACCGTGCACCAGCCAGAAGCCGGCCTTATCGTCTTGCGAGGACCAATGCTCAATTCGGTCGAAGTGGCTTTCGATCCTTGAAAAGTATTGGGTGACGGTATAGCGCGTACCCAAGTCCAGACCGTTGTAGTGGTCGATGTAGGTGGCGGCGATGACATCTTGTGAATCGCGCTCGGCTAGCCACGCCACCTCGCTGGGGCCGACGAACTCGTCATCCTCGGTGTACGCCGGTACACCCTTGCTGGTGCGGCGCGTCACGCTGGGCAATGACAGCCCCCAGCCGATGCCGAACACCCCGTTGCCGAGCGAGCTGAGATAGCTCAGGGTCAAGGGCGGCGCAAAGCCACGTCCTGGCGAAATGGGCAGGGCAATCTCATAGGAGGCCGTACCGTGGGCGCCGACGGGGCTCGATCCTTTGCCGATGCTTTGGATGGCGCCGCCCCCCTTGGGCAGGGACGGTGCGGTGACAGGCAGCGGGGCGTGTTCATTCATTGCACACCTCCGCCGACCCTGGCGGTATAGCTCACGTGCACGATGACGTCGGTCAGCGACTCCAGCAGGTCTTTTTGGGCCTCGGGGTTCGGGAAGGTCAACCGCCATTTGGAAATCGCGCCGGTGTATTCGAACGGCAGGTAGCGATCATCGTTGAAGTTCAGGGTGAACAGACCGTTATCGTCGACACCCGTCGAAAGGGCGATCTGCTGGTTGGCGCGCCAGCTCTCCATGGCCGGTCCTTGATTGTCCGGCGACAGGAACACGGTGCTGGCGGTCTGGGTCAGCGTGGCTCGAATGTTTTCATAAGGCCCGACGACGGTGGGCAAGGTCACGCTGATGGTTTTGATGCGTCGCAGATAATGTCGCTGGTCCTTGTAATCGTCTTCGAACAATTGATGGGTCAGCTCGAACTCGCATCCGCCTTGCTTCAGGTCGGCGTGCAACTGTCCCCACTCCTTGTTGAGAGAGCTGTCAGCGGTTTTGCCCTTGAGTTGTCGCAACGATATTGTCTTGCGGATCTCCAGCTCCCGCTCGTGACGTTGCAGGTACCCGGCGTGCATCTTGAACAGGTTCATCTTCAGCCGCTCGCCAGCGCCAAGCCCGCGATAGGTCGCATGCCAGGCGCCAGGTTGAATGAAGCGTGTGTCGAAGTCGGCGATTTCATACTGCCAACAGGCTTCGGCGGCCAGGCACAGGCTCAATGTCGCGTCGTAGGCCTGGCGATAGAGTGCGGCCAACTGGCTGTTCAACCATTGATACAGTTGCGCCTTGGTAAAGCGTTTGCTTAGGAAATCGTAGTGGGCCTTGGCTTGGCCCAGGGTCGATTCGGCAAGCCGCAATTGCAGGCGAGTGGCGGTTTGCTGCTCGGTGAATTGCGCCAGTTGTGCGTCGATCTGGGCCAGTTCCAGTTGCGACTGATCATACGCTTGCATCCATTCATCCCAGCGTCGATTGAACGATGCCAGACGGTCGTATTGGTCCGCTGCCGTGCGGCTGATGATGGCGGCGCTATGGGCTGCGGCGGAGGCAGAGAGCATTGGCCCTTCCCACCGGCTGCCACCGTTGCTGAAGCCAAAGACGTTGGGTAGCGTCATCAGTCCGCCTGCCGCGATTTGATAGGTCATCGCCGCGAGCTCTGAGGCTCCGCTGGCGACGTAGAGGTAACCCGCATTTTTCTCGGAGTCACTCAGGTTGTCCTCCAGCAGTTTTTTGTAATGGTTGGCGCGGCCCTGGACAATCGCTTTGCCGGCCAGCAGCGCCTGGCGGGTTTGTCGTTCGATATTCAAGGCCTGGCGTTGCAGGTCGACGGAAATTTTCGCCAGGTCCCAGGCTTGCTGTTGTTGCAACTCCTGCAACTGGGCTTGTTCCTTGCGCTCGATCAGCGACAGTAGCAGGGTGCCGAATTGGCTGAGGCTTTCCACGGCGTTCTGGGCATGGCTGTGCATGACGGTGAAACGATAGTGGGGAATGGTGACGCTCGGCAGGCCTGTCGACGGGTTGTCCGAGAGACTCAGGGCCTTGGCGCTGGAGAGGGCGCGCGGGTCCAGCGGTGCCGCGATAATCGGCAAATGCAGCGGCTTGCCGGCCATGTCGAGGTTATGCCGCAGGTTGTACAGGCGACTTTCAGCGAGATCCCAGCACTTGAGCAGTTGCGGATTGAAGGGCAAATGCAAATACGGGCTGTCGATCGCCGGCAGGGTCGGCCGCGAGCTGCCTTCGCGAAGGGCCAGTGTGTGATTACCGGTCAAGCCGGTCACGGCGTATTCGAAGGTGCGCAGGCTGTCATCGGCGGTGTCGCTCAGCGCTTTCAAGCTGATGGCAGTCCAGGGATCGGCCGGTTGGACGACCGGGCGTGGACCCAGCAGGTCCAGCACGCGCACGTACCACAGCTTTGCCTCGCTGAGCCCGTCAGGGGTCATCTCGCGGTACGCGGCATCGCCTCGGTTGATCAGGATGTCGAGATACAGAAAGTACAGCGCCTTGCGAAAGTGCACGGGATGACTGAGGGCAATCTGATGGGGATCGTGGGGGGCCTGGTGGGAATACGAAGGCATGCTGTCGTCGATCAGCGGCACGCTCCGCCAAAACGCCTTCCTGTCGCGACCCGGGTCGAAGGTATAACGCAGCCAGCGCTCGGCCTCCTCGTGGTGCTGTTCGGCATTCAAACGATGGGCGACCAGCCAGGGCAGATAGAGAAACAACTCGGTGAAGTAACGGCCATAGGCGCCATGGAAATCCATGCCGTTGGCCAAGTCACCGGGCATCGCGGGTTCCTGCAGGTGTTGCGTCGTCCAGTCGAACAATTCATCCAGACTGTTTTCGGTACGGCGGATCAGTTCGGTGGCGAATACCGTGTTCAATCGGATGGGTGGGCGAAGTCGGCTGGAGGCGTCACTGGTTTCGATAGCGGACTTGGCGAAGTCGATGAATTGGGTGGTTCCCAGGCCGGGTGTCGTGACGTGGGTAATGGTCGGAGGTTGCTGGCGCTTTAAAGGGAGCTTCAGCGTAATAGCCTTGAGGACGGAATAGAGCTTCGTTGCCGGTTCGAGGGGATGGACGAACGCCACCCCGAGAAGAAGCGTGGTGCCGTCGTGACCGGGATCGTTACCGGGCCACTCGAAATCGAAGGACTGTGCCAGGTGCTCCGCGGGTATGGACTCGGCCACGACGGTCAGGTCGTCGTAGGTCAGGGGGCGGTCCGCTAAGGTGGGTGGTTGCCGGAAGACGACATATTGCTTGTTCAGCGGTTCATCGCGGAGAACGGCGAGGGGCCCCACGTCAAAAGGTTTGGCGTGCGCCGCTTGCAGGGTAATGGTTTCCGATGCGGTGGTGGAGGAGCTTGTATTCTCACGCCGGCTCGCCTCGAGCATTCGCCTGACGGCATCCGTGGAAATGAATTTACCTTCAAGGTTGGTCTCGCGGGATAGCGTGACGGTGGGCGAGTGTTCACTGTCTCTCAGTGCGTCAGGCGTGTGCCTGAAGGACAGCGTGAAGCGTCGGTCGAGAGAGACCGGGGTGTTGATGAGGCGAAGTCTCGAACCTCCATTGAGCCTCATGTAGGGAGTTTGCGGCAGGCTTTGAGCAGGGAATACCAAAGTGAATTGAAGGTGAGGTTCAACAGTGGAGGAGTTATCCACCCTCAAGTGCATTGTGTTACGTTGCAGGTCACTTATGAATCCTACGCTGGTAATGCCGATGTTCGCCGTCATGTGCAGTGTGAGCCTGGACCCGTGCCTGGTATAGCGCAGGTTGATCCGATCGCGATAGGCACTTTCGAAATCCGACATGCTAGAGGGCATGTCGCTGGGCGGGGCAGCTTCTGCGAGTTCCAGGTCTGTGGAGGTTTTGGCTTGGATGCGCTGGACGGCAGTGTCCAGGAATGCTTTCTCGGTGGCGGAGTCCGCCGAGCGAACCGATTCAAGGCTGAGGTGCTTGTCGATGCAAGTCGTTCTGTTGAATACGAGGCTATTGTCGGTGGTGACGCCCGACGCTACCAGGGATTCATAACCATACAGGGCCAGAAACAGGACGTCTTGCGAACCGTTGCTGTGCCTTACCGCAATGGTGCGAATAAATGCCTTGATCGCGTTCACGTCCTTGCTGCCAAGTACCTCATTCTCGCAATAGCCTTGCAACGCCACCCGCGGAGTGCTCCAGTTGCCGTCCTGTTTCTTGAAGCAATAGCTCAAGCGCAAGAGCGGGTGAGTCTTGCCCGATGGCGTGGTATTGGTCTGCGAAGGAGCGTTGGCGGAGGGATCCTGGTGGATGCATTCGGCCCAGGTCACGAACAGCCGATTGTTGAACCAGACCGGCCGAATCGAGTGCTCGGCCGCATTCTCGGGAATGGGCACGTCGGCTTTTTCCCAGTCCGACCAGGCGAACGGATCCGGCTGGTTCCGCTTGGGTGCGATGGCCGGTGGTGGCGCAGGGGGGCCGTCGAACGGACGCTGGGCCATGTTCAACGAGCGCCAGAAGTAGCTGTTTTCGGAGCGGGATTTGGCAATGAAGTAATAGGTGCTGTTGGCAAAGTCCGAGCCGTCGATGTAACCGTTGAGAATGTTCAGGTTGGCGACTTCTTCGAAGCGGGTCAGGTAGGCCATGACCGCCGTTTGAACGGCATCGGGTTGAATCTGGTTCTGGCTGAGCTCGTTTTCCAGTTGCCGGAAATTCTCGCTTTTATCAGCCCTCAGGGCGGGGTCGAGATAAGTCGCGGGGAAGTACAGCAATTTTTGATGGGCAGCCCAGGTGGGGTACTGATGCATCTCATCGCGCCATGTTTTCAAACGCTCGGCGCCGATACTGGCCGGGTCGTAACCGGGCTCCAGGTTCATCAGGATGCGGTTGATGTACTGCTGCAGGCTGGCAATGGCGCAGGCCACTGGCGTGGTGGGCACGTCCTGGCTGACCAGCACATCGAGCAGCCAGTATTCGTAGAGGTCACGGGCTGTCTTGAGCTGGCGGGTTTTTGTCGTGGCCTGGTCAGGCGCGACCTTGTTCAGATAGAGCGCCAGCAGGGCATCGCGCAGGCTTTCATCGAGCTGCTTTTTCAGGGCAACGGTCATATTCGATCCTTGAATATTGAAGTAGGGTGGTCAATGGCTGGCCGCGATCAGCGCTTCGCCGACGGTTTTCCAATCCGAAACAGGGCTGTGGGTATTCAGTGCGGTTGCCTTGAGTAGCTGCTCTGCCGACAGCCCTGTGCTGACGCAGCACGCTTGGCAGCGCATGACCCAGTCCAGCGCTTCCATTGACGTCGCACGTCGTGGTTCCAATTGCGCCGTGAGGCGTTGCACTTCTTCGTTGTTCCAGTTCAGGAGACTGGCCAGCAGGCTGTTGGCTTCTTTTTCCGCCTGTTGGTCGTCCTGGTTGGCGACGTGCAGGTAGTGCAGCAGGTTTTCTTCCGACTGCGCCTGGTGACGGGCGCAATGGCTGAAACGCTCGAGCAGATACAGCGTTTGCGGGGTGAGGGCTCTGGAAGTGTTCGGGGCCAGCCATGTCGGGTTTGTCATCAAGGCGTTCAGCGTGCTGCTGCTCAGGTGCAGGTGTTGGCAAGCCTCGGCGGTGCGAAGTACCTTTGCCAGCGCTTGCGGCATGATGCCCGGGGCAGCCTTGATGGCCGCGACAAGCGCCTCGGCATCGGTACCGGCCATTTGCATCACGTGGGGAACGAGCTCGCTGGAAAGGTCGGCCATGTCATGCAGGAGGGTTTCAACCAGGTGCTGAGGGACGTGTTCGGTGTCCTCTCGACGTCTCGCCAGGCGTTGTTCCTGGTTCTGGTTCAGTGGCAAGCCCGCTTCTGGTTCAGCGAACAGACGACACCACCGCAGCACATCGAGCCCGTTTTGCCTGAGCCAGTCGACGGCCCAATCCAGGGCCATCAGCACGTCGAGAATGTCGGGTGTCGAGGATGCCGGGGGAGACAGTCGCCCGGTCACCAGCGCCTTGCCGTAATCGTCCCCTCCCAGTAGCCGGGCCAGCTCGGTGCACTCCAGCGGCGATAGGCCCAGCATCCGGGCGATGCGGGCCTGGCGGTAGAGGGATGAAACCGTGGGCAGGTCGTGTTCCAGTCCCGGCAGGTATTGTTCGCTCTGTTGCACAAGCAATAGCAACGCGTCCTGGCTCATGGGCAATCCGAGGCCGGCACTCAAGTAGCTGAAGGTTTGCTGGTCGGTGACGGCCAGTGGCTTCTTGGGGTATTGCCACACGGGGTTTTCAAGCAAGCGGGTGCGATTGAACACCTGATCGAACAACGGGACTCGTTCCCCGCAGGCTTCAACCGGCATGTCGTGCAGCAAAGAAGCAAACTCTTCAGGCGCGATGCCATGACGTTGGTTCAGGTACCGGTAGACGCCAAGGGTGCGCAACGTGTTGGCGCTGAGCGTGTCGCTTCCCTCGGATCGCAGGGCATTGATGATCAGTGTGTCCAGTTCGGCCACGGGGATATCGGTCCAGCGATGCAGGCGGATCATGCGCTGGAGACGATCGAAACGTTCATCGGAATAGTGCAGGAAGACGCGCGACGCCCCTTGGGTTTCGATGCGCAGGGGGGGAGTACTTTCCGACCCGTTGATGTAGCTGGCGCCATAAACGCTCTGCGTGGCGTCCGGGCTGTTGATCGAGCTGCGAGGGCTGTAGCGGCCTTGCGCCAGGAATTGTTCCACCTGGTCCGTCGTCAGCCCGGTGCGTTCCTGGAAAAAATCGAGCTGATCCAGGCGTGTGATGTCCTGGGTGCCATAGCTTTTCTTCAGCGCTTCAGGCCTGGCGCTTGAAGCGCTTGGCGCGAGTAGCAGGTTCTGTTGTTCCGGGCTGAGGCCGGACAACAGCTTTTGGGCATCGACATGAGACGTCGTGACGCGCCCGTACGCCGAAGGGCCTCGTGAAAATGGCAATTGCAGGCTGATCCGATAGTTCAGCTCGCCCAGCGCGGGTTTGCCTGCGCCCAAGCCAAGCAGACATTGGTGGTGATGCAGGTCGTAGGGCAGCGAGAAGGGATAGTGCTCACCGGCCAGCACCTGCTGGACGGTCTCGTTCCTGCCGGTACTGGCCAGGTGCGCCGCGATGTTGCTGCGCAGGGTGTCGTTGATGATGTCGAGCATCGGGCGTGTGGCGGAGGCGCTCTGTCGGTCGAGCATTAGCTTGCCGAGGTCCGGGCGCCGCTCCTCCAGGGTGATCCTGGCCGCTTGTACAGGGGCCGGTAGCTGCTCCAATTGCCGGGCGAACAGGTACAGGGCGCGCAGATACGCCACCGGTGAGTCGATGGCGGCGATGTCGCCTTCGTCACAGAACTGATCCCAGTTTTCTTCGAAGAGTGCCTGATAGCCGGAGGACGCTGGCGTTGAATCCGAATCCGGGCTGTACCGGAAGCTTGGCTGGGTGTCCTTCCTGGGTGATACGCGGTGCTCCTGGTACAGGCGGCTGATTTGTCCGGCATAACTCACAGCGCTGTCATACACCCGCCCGGCATCCGCGTCGCTGTGCTTGGCGAGTTCGAGGGCGAACTGCGTTTTGTCCATGCGCACGATGTCGAACACCGACGTCACTCCCATGCGCTGTAGGGCTGTTCTGAATTTGGTTTCTGAAGTTTTCTTGCGGGAAGGGAAGGCGACGAGCCGGTGTAACAGCGAGTCGTTGCTAACGTCCATGTGGGGTCTATCTCCTGTTCGAACGGAATGTGCGTTTCGGAGAAAACCGTACAGGAGCGTGCAGAAAAAAACGGTAGGACGTCAGGGGAAGATGTGTAAGAAAGGGCGATGCGTGGGGCGGTTTTGGATTCCCGGTGGTCCCTGGGGGCTGAGGGGGAGTGGCCGCTAGACAAGTTGAGCGCTTTAAACTAGCTTGCAATCAATGATTTCATTGATTGCAGGTGTTTTATGGCCAGCCTCACTATTCGAAACCTGGACGATCAGATAAAGGAACAACTGCGTATCGCGGCAGCCCATAACGGCCACTCCATGGAGGAAGAGGCCCGGCTGATTTTAGGGCGTGCCTTGGCAAGAGTGAGCCCTGAAGGTGGATTGGGGAGTCGCATCCGAAACAGATTCAGTGCCCTGGGCGGTGTGGAGCTGGATCTGCCTGCGCGTGACGAAAGGGCCAATGCGGCGGATATCTGAATGATAGTGCTCGATACCAACGTGATTTCAGAGTTCATGCGTGCAGAGCCGAACGCCAGTGTCCTGGCCTGGGTTGATTTGCAGCCTGCAATGGAACTGGTCATTTGCGCTGTCACCGTGGCGGAAATTCTTCATGGTGTCGCCCGGCTGCCTTCCGGCAAGCGCAAGCAAAAGCTTGAAGCCCATGCAATGGCAATGTTCGAAGAGGATTTTGCTGGCAGAATCCTGCCTTTCGATGCCCATGCGGCGGTTGAGTACGCGACCCTCGTTGCGTCATGCGAGGCGAAGGGGAGGACGGCCGGCATGGCTGATGCACAGATTGCCGCTATTTGCCGTACTCACGGGGCGCTGATTGCAACTCGCAATACCACAGACTTCGAGTTCTCAGGGGTTGAAGTCATCAACCCCTGGAACGCTTGAAGAGGGCTTCATCCATAACGCCCGTATCCCATCGGAACCGGGCGTTGTCCATGATCAAACCCTGAAGTGGCTCACCATCATCTGCAATTGACTACCCAGCCGCGCCAGTTCCACGCTGGAAGCGGCGGTTTCTTCGCTGGCGGCGGCGGTCTGTTCTGACACGTCGCGCACGTTGATGATGCTGCGGCTGATCTCCTCGGCCACGGCGCTTTGCTGCTCGGCAGCGGCGGCGATCTGCTGGTTCATCGACTGGATGTTCGACACCGTGCGGGTGATGTTTCCCAGGGATTCTCCAGCCTTGCGAGTCAGGGCCACGCTGCTGTCAGTGAGGCTGCGGCTGTTGTTCATCACGGCGGCCACTTGCTGGGTACCGTTCTGCAGGCCGGCCACCAGGCCTTCGATTTCCTCGGTGGATTTTTGCGTGCGCTGGGCCAGGCCACGGACTTCGTCGGCCACCACGGCGAAACCACGCCCGGCTTCACCGGCGCGGGCCGCTTCGATGGCTGCGTTGAGCGCCAACAGGTTGGTCTGCTCGGCCACGGCCTTGATCACGTCCATGACGCTGCCGATCTTGTCGCTTTCCTGTTGCAGCACGGTCATGGCGTCGGTGGAACGCACCACCTCGCTGGCCAGGCGTTCGATCTGGGCGATGGCTTCGCTGACCACCTGGTCGCCGGCCCGGGCTTCGCCATCCGCGGCGGCGGCTGCCTGGGAGGCTTCTTCGGCGTTGCGCGCGACTTCCTGGACCGTGGCGGTCATCTCGTGCATGGCGGTCGCGACCTGGTCGGTCTCGACTTTCTGGCTGTTGACCCCGGCGCTGGTCTGCTCGGTCACGGCGGACAATTCTTCGGCGGCGCTGGCGATCTGGGTCACGCCATCGCGGATGCCGCTGATCAGGTCGCGCAGGGTCACGCCCATGCGTGCGATGCCTTGTTGCAGCACGCCCAGCTCGTCACGGCGGGTGACGATGACATTCTGCGACAGGTCGCCACTGGCAATGCGTTCGACCACGGCCAGGGTTTCGCGCAGCGGGCCGGTGATCTGGCGCGTGATGATCACGGCCGCGATGACGCCGACCAGCAACGCCAACAGGGTGCTGACCAGTTGCAGGGTGCGGGCCTGGGCGCTTTCAGCGTCGCGGCGGTCGAGTTGGATCTGGTACAGCTGTTCGCTCAAGGTCACGATGGTCGCGCCCTGGTCGGTCATTTCCTTGCGTGCCTGGACCACATCGGCGGTGGCCACTTTGAAGGCCTGCACGGCGCTGCGGTATTGGGTCAGGGCGTTTTCCAACTGGCGCAGTTCGTCCTGGCGGCTGCTGGAGAAATGTTCATTCAGCGGCTTGAGCGAAGCGATGGCGGCGTCCAGTTGGGCGATGGCCTTGCGTTCGGTGTCGGCGTTGCTGTTGGCGGTGTAGCCGCGCACTTCATAGCGGGCCAGCATGAAGGCCTGCTTGGCCTCGGTGATGGCCTGGAACTGGGCGAAACGCTCATCGCTGAGGGCCATGTGCCGCACGTCGGAATCGATGGCCTCGATCAGCTTGTAGGCGACCTCGGCGTTCGCGCCCATGGCGTCGCGGGCGCTGTTGCCGGTGCGGTAGGCGCTGCGCATTTTGTTCAGGGAAACCTGATAGGCACCGATGACCGCGCTCTGCTCCTTGAGCAGCTTGACGTTTTCCGGGCTCTTGAAGCTGCTGAGCAGGGTGTTCTGTTGCGCCACGAAACCATCGAGGGTGGTTTGCACATTTTGTGCGGCGGTTTCGTCGCCATTGGTCAGCATGTATTGCAGGCGGGTGACGCGAAGTTTGGTCAGGCCGGCGTTGAGCTGAGTGATGTCGCTCATCCAGTTGCTGCGCTGGATCAGACCGCCCAGGCTGGTCCAACTGGTCAGGGCCAGCAGGCAGGTCAGGACCAGCACCAGGCCGAAGCCCAGGCCCAATTTCATGTTGACGCTAATGTTGCCAAACCAGCTATTCATCAAATTCCTCCAGGAACGTTGTGCTGCTTGATCATCGATTGGCTGGAAGATTGTTGTTGTTAAGAGCCAGCAAGAGCATGTAGCAGGGCTGTATCGGCGAGGGTCCCTGGATCTGAAGCTTTTTTTCACATCGGTTTCACTGCCTGCCTACGTTGGCCTCTCTATTGTCGCGCCATCGAATGACTGGGTGGATGCCGTCGAGGCGGCTTGATGTGGAACTGAGACTGAGCCTTTTCGGCCTGACGCGCTCGATCGATACGCGTTGGTTTGCCCGTTACCAAAACACCCTGGTCGTGCTGGCTTCGGCGCTGCTGGTGATCCCGTTGACCTTCTGGCTGCTGAGCCCGGCAGCGGTGCCGGACCTGGCCCATGGCAATATCGCCGGTGCCCGGGCCTTGGCCGATGGCTGGGCCAAGGGCGAGATGATCGTGCTGGTGCGCCATGTCGAGCGCTGCGACCACTCCAAGGCCGCGTGCCTGAATGATCGCGAGGGCATCACGGACCGCGCCCGTGCCGTTGCGGTGGGCCTCGGTGCCCGGTTCGAGCAACTGGGCCTGGACAACGTCGACCTCTACAACAGCCCGCTGGTGCGTGCGACCCAGACGGCGGGTTACATGTTCAACAAGGTGAGCACCGGTGACGATTGGCTGATCAATTGCCGGCATGACCTGCTGCGTAATGCCCTGGCCCACAAGGTGGCGGGGCGCAACCTGATTCTGGTCACCCATAGCGAATGCATGCAGGCCATGGAAACCGCACTCCAGCGCCCGACTTCGGCGTTCGGCTATGGCGCTTCGCTGTTCGTTTCCACCGCCCAGCCCCAAGCGCCACGCTTGCTTGGGTTTATCGAGGCCTCTGACTGGCACTCGGTGGCGTTTCAGTAACTTTCCCCACGATTAGGACCGCTCATGCTGACGTCTGCTCGCGCCCGTTTCTACGGACTCAACCTCGGAATTCCCTTGGTCTGTGCCGCCGTGGTGTTCCTGCTGTTCGACCTGACCCGCATCGACATCGCCATCAGCGATCTTTTCTACGATCCGCTGCACCAGGTTTTTCCGCTAGAGCACGTGCGGCTGTTCGAGCAAATCACCCACAAGTGGGCGAGGGTCATCCCGAACTGGACCGGCGAGGCGGCCATAGTGGGGGCGCTGTTGTCGTTTTTCTGGTCGATCTTAAAACCGGAAAAGCGCCCTGGGCTGCTTCGCCTGCTGGATAAGACCCGACTGAGCAAACCACTGCGTTTTGCCCACAAGCATCGTCGCGACTTTCTCTACGTGGTCTTCGCCTTTTCCCTCAGTACCGGGGTGATCCATTACCTCAAGGGCCACACCAGCGTGTACTGCCCGGTGGAAACCACCCAGTACGCCGGCAAGATCGAGCACAAGGAATGGTTCCAGAACTTCGACCTGCTGAACGTCGCCGGTGACGGTCGGTGCTGGCCTGGCGGTCATGCGTCCGGCGGCTTCACGATGCTGGCGCTGTATTTCGTCGCCCGCCGCTACCGCTGGCGTCATTCGAAAGCCTTGATGTATGGGGCGCTGGCCCTGGGGTTTGTCTACGGCACGACGCGGGTCCTGCAGGGTTGGCACTACATGTCCCACACGTTCTGGGCGGGGATTTTCGTCTGGTTGAGTTGTTGGCTGATGGCGTTGCTGTTTTATGGGCGGGCGGCCTTGGAGCAGCCTGTGTTGGGCAACGCACTTCGTCAGCCTGAACGCCAGGCAAAAAAAAGCCCGCTGGGAGCGCGGGCTAAAACCTTAGTTTCTTGAATGAGCGAGGGGACTCTACCCAATCCCACGCAGGCGTGGGGTGAAGAAAAGTTCATGAGGCCGCGTCCTTGCACGACCTCATGGGCTTGTCCCCTTCTCACCGCACATCGAACCGATCCAGGTTCATCACCTTGACCCACGCCGCGATGAAGTCCTTGACGAACTGCTCCTGGGCATCCGGGCTGGCATAGACTTCGGCCAGGGCCCGCAGCTGTGCGTTGGAGCCGAAGACCAGGTCGACGCGAGTGCCGGTCCATTTGACTTGGCCGGTCTTGCGGTCGCGAGCTTCGAAGGTTTCCTGGGTGTCGGAAAGGGCTTTCCATTCCACGCCCATGTCGAGCAGGTTGACGAAAAAGTCGTTGCTCAACGTCCCTGGCCGTTGGGTAAAGACACCGTGCGCGGTATGGCCGACGTTGGTATCCAGTACCCGCAGGCCGCCAATCAGTGCCGTCATTTGCGGAGCTGTGAGGGTCAGCAGTTGTGCCTTGTCGATCAGCAGCGCCTCGGCGGACACGCGGTACCGGCCCTTGAGGTAGTTGCGGAAACCATCGGCGATGGGCTCGAGAAAACCGAACGACTCGACGTCCGTCTGCTCCTGGCTCGCGTCCATCCGTCCTGGCGTGAAGGGTACCGTCACGCTGAGCCCGGCATTTTTCGCGGCCTGTTCAATACCGGCGCTGCCAGCCAGCACGATCAGGTCCGCCAGAGAGATTTTCTTGCCGTCGGCTTGGGCGGCATTGAACTCGTTCCGAACCCTTTCCAGGGTCGCCAGCACTTGGGCCAGTTGTTCTGGCTGGTTGGCTGGCCAATCCTTCTGCGGGGCCAGGCGCAGGCGGCCACCGTTGGCACCGCCGCGTTTGTCGGAACCACGGAAGGTGGAGGCCGCGGCCCACGCCGTGGACACCAGCTGTGAAACCGTGAGGCCCGAGGCCTGCAACTTGGCTTTGAGGGCGGCGATGTCGCTGTCGTTGACCAGCGGATGGTCGACCGCCGGGATAGGGTCCTGCCACAACAGTTCTTCATTGGGCAGTTCCGGGCCGAGGTAGCGTGAGAGCGGGCCCATGTCGCGGTGGATCAGCTTGAACCAGGCGCGGGCAAAGGCGTCGGACAACTGCTCCGGGTTTTCCAGGAAGCGCCGGGAGATTTTTTCGTAGATCGGGTCGAAGCGCAGCGCCAGGTCGGTGGTCAACATCGTTGGATTACGCCGTTTGGCCGGGTCATGGGCATCGGGGATGATGCCCGCGCCTGCGCCGTTTTTCGGCGTCCATTGATGCGCGCCTGCCGGGCTCTTGGTCAGTTCCCATTCGAAGCCGAACAGGTTCTCCAGGTAGTTGTTGCTCCAGCGGGTGGGCGTGGTGGTCCAGGTGACTTCCAGGCCGCTGGTGATGGTGTCGGGCCCCTTGCCGGTGCCGAAGGTGCTCTTCCAGCCCAGGCCTTGCAGCTCCAGGCCCGCGGCTTCGGGCTCGGCGCCGACATTGTCCGCAGGCCCGGCGCCGTGGGTCTTGCCGAAGGCGTGGCCGCCGGCAATCAGTGCCACGGTTTCTTCGTCGTTCATCGCCATGCGGCCGAAGGTTTCGCGAATATCCAGCCCGGCGGCGACCGGGTCCGGCTGGCCCTCGGGGCCTTCCGGGTTGACGTAGATCAGCCCCATCTGCACGGCGGCCAGCGGGTTCTCCAGGTTGCGTCCTTCGTCAGTGCGGCTCTCTTCGTTGCCAGGTTCGGCCACCAATTGGCCTTCGCCGGGATCCTGCATGGCGGCTTTGTCGGGCTTGCCGTAGCGAACATCGCCCCCCAGCCATTTGTTTTCGGAACCCCAGTAGACGTCTTCATCCGGCTCCCAGACATCGGCGCGACCACCGGAAAAGCCGAAGGTCTTGAAGCCCATGGACTCCAGCGCGACGTTGCCGGTGAGGACGATCAGGTCGGCCCAGGAGATGTTGCGGCCATACTTCTGCTTGATCGGCCACAGCAGCCGACGTGCCTTGTCGAGGCTGACGTTGTCGGGCCAGCTGTTGAGCGGCGCAAACCGCTGCTGGCCGGAACCCGCCCCACCGCGCCCATCACCGGTGCGGTAGGTGCCTGCACTGTGCCAGGCCATGCGGACAAAGAGCGGTCCGTAGTGGCCGAAGTCCGCTGGCCACCAGTCTTGCGAGTCGGTCATCAGCGCATTCAGGTCTTGTTTCAAGGCCTGGAAGTCCAGGCGCTTGAACGCCTCGGCATAGTTGAAGTCCTCGCCCATTGGGTCGGACAGCGAGGAGTGCTGGTGCAGGATCTTCAGATTCAGTTGGTTCGGCCACCAGTCGCGGTTCGTCGTGCCACCGCCAGCGGCGTGATTGAATGGGCATTTCGATTCGTTTGCCATGAGAAGCTACCTTTGGTCGTATTCATCCAGCTATCCGGCCCGGCGGGGCTTCGAATAGCGACAGGCGAAATAAATGACACAGGGCGCAGGGCTCACAGTTCGCTCAACTGATCATGTTCTGCCACGCGGCAACGTCTAATTGCCAATACGGTGGCCCACGGCAAGCCCAGTACGTTTCTGAACGCTTCCTATCTCTTGTCAGGTTTCACGGGCCGGATTACACCAGCCTGAATTCAGGCTAGCCCCCCTTTGGCAGATAGCTAATAGGCGCAGTATTAACGGTCGATAGGGACAATCTTTTATCGGCGCCCGGGGGGGGAGGCAGATGATAGGAACGGCGCCTGCCGTGACGGACCCCCTCATGAACAAATGCCCGCGCAGCACGGCCTTCCATGAAGCGGGTCATGCCCTGGCCTTTTGGTGGAATGGTCTACCTATAAAGCGCATCAGCGTGCGTACCAAGGTCGAAGCCTGCGCGGGGCCTCTGTTCGACCTGCGCGGCAACCCGCGATACGCGGAAGGGCTGGTCGAAGCCGACTACCTTGTTTCGCGCCCGGCCTTCGACGCGCCGGGAATCGCTGAATACCTGCCCTCGATGATCGATGCCATCGAGCGTGACCTGCTCCATTGCTTCGCCGGGCCAGTGGCCGAAGCGGTCTACCGGCACGGCAGGTCCGACCGGCTGATCAGGGGCAGCGGCCGGGGTGACCTGGACCGGGGGTACGAGCTGATCAGCCTGCTGCCACCGCGCAAGCTGCTCGACGCCCAAGCCCAGGCCATCGCTCGTTGCAGTTGCCTGGTGCACCGTTACTGGCCGGCGGTCAGCGCCGTGGCGGGCTTCCTGCAGGAGCATGGCAGGGTTGAAGGGAACGCCGTCACAGCGCTGCTGTGCGAGATGACCGGGGAGCGGCCGATGTTGCTTGGCCATCAAGTGGCAAGCCTCGATTCGTGATCAAGGCGTTGCCACTGGCCCTATTCGACTCGGATGAAAGCTACTACGCGTTAGCGCTTCACTGTTTCCTCAAGAGAGAAGCGCCCCAGTGGGTTTTGTTGGAAGTGCTCGATGTTCTTGCGCGAAATATTGATGTACGGGCTGTAGTAGAGATCGATCCAGTTGACGTCCTGCTTGGCGATTGCCTGAAGGTCGGTATACATCTGCTTGCGCTTGGTCGGGTCCACTTCTACCCGCGCGGCCGCGACCAGATCCTTGACCTTGTCGTTCTTGTAGCGGGTCATGTAATTCATGTTGGTGTCATGTCCCAGCACGAAGGTGGTCTTCTGGTCCGGGTCGAGGATGTCGTTGGTCCAGTACATCACGGACAGATCGTAGTCGCCGTCGATCAGCATCTGCCAACTCTGGGTTGGGTCGACTTTCTGCAAGGTGGCTGTCACGCCGACTGCTGCGAGCTGTTGCTGGACCAGCACGGCGATCTGCTCGTCGGCTTCATTGCCCGCATTGACCACATAGTTGAGCTTCAGGCCTGAGGCGCCTGCATCGGCCAGCATTTTTTTGGCTTTTGCCGGGTCGTACGGGCGCTGCAGATTATCGGCATTGTGATAGAGCGCTCCCTTGGGAATGTAGGAATAAGCCACCTGGCCATGGCCGAAGGTCACGGTATCGACCAGGGATTTTTTGTTGATCGCAAGGTCCAGGGCCTGACGTACTTCAGGCTTGCCCAGCAGGCCGTGCTCATGGTTGATCAGCAGATGATCCTCACGGGTGGAGGGATCCATGTGTACGACCAGGTTGGGATCTTTCTTCAGGGTTTCGACGCGCGAGAAGGGTACGAAGATCGCCGAATCCAGTTCACCGGCCTGTACCTTCAACATCCGCGTATTGTCATCCGGGATGGAGATCCATTCCACGCCATCCAGGCTCACCTTGTCGGCCTGCCAGAAGTGGGGGTTCTTTTCCAGCACCACGCGATCACCGCGTAGCCACTCCTTGACAATAAAGGCGCCAGAGGCGACGGGGTCCTGGGCATAGGCTTCCTCACCCATTTTCTCCATGGCCTTTTGCGACAGGATGGAGACGTTGGGCAACGCCAGCTGCGCGAGGAAGGGCACTGAAGGGCTCGTGAGGGTCACCACCAGGGTCTGCGGGTCGGTTGCCTGGGCCTTGTCGATAATCTTGTAGGAGTCGCTCCACAGCGACCCTTTGTTGTCGCGGATGCGCAACAGACTGAACGCTGCATCGCTGGCGGTAATCGCTGAGCCGTCGGAGAACTTGGCCGAGCGCAGTTTGAAGGTATAGGTCATGCCATCGTCGGAAACCTGCCAGCTTTCGGCCAACCCCGGTACCAGCTTGGTGCCGGTGTTGTCGACGCGCACCAATACGTCGTAGACATTGGAAAACACCCAGTTATCACGGTTCTGCGCGCTTTTGATCGGGTCGAACGTCGTACTTTCTTCACGGCAACCGATGGTCAGCACGCCTGCTGCCTGGGCGACACCGGCCGCCAGTGTGCAAGCGGTCAACGTCGCGGCGGTCAGCAACTTCAAGTGTTTCGATCGCATGGTCAAACTCCCTATTGGTGAATGTTTTTAGAGCAACGGCTCTCCGAGCACACAGCTATAACGATGTCCATTGATGTCATGGCTGGGGGGCGGCGTTTTCGCGCAGATGGGTTGTGCATACCGGCAGCGTGGGTGAAAAACGCAGCCGGATGGAAGGTTCAGGGGGCTGGGTGGCTCGCCAGGCAGGGGGGCGCTCAGCAACGGTCGCGTCGGGTCGATATGTGGAATGGACTGGATCAGCGCGACGGTATAAGGATGCCGCGGGTTGCTGAACACGGCCTCCGTGGGGCCTTGCTCGACGATCTCGCCGAGGTACATCACGGCGACCCGATCACAGAGCCGCCGAACGATCGCCAGGTCGTGAGCGATGAACAGAATCGCCAGGTTCATGCGCTGTCGCAGCTCCAGCAGCAGGTTGATGATCTGTCCCTGGATGGAAACGTCCAGCGCGGCCACGCATTCATCGGCGATGATCAACCGTGGCTCGATGGCCAGTGCCCGAGCGATCCCCACACGTTGGCATTGACCGCCACTCAACGAACCCGGTTTGCGGTGGGCCAGCTCCGGTCGCAGGCCGACCAGGTTCAGCAGTTCCTCGACCCGCTGGCGAATCAGCGATGCAGGAGTCGCACAGCGTACTCGCAGCACTTCAGCCAGGGTGTCGCCAATGCTCTTCCGTGGATTGAGGGCGGTATAAGGATCCTGGAAAATCATCGCGGTTTCGTGGCGCAGTCGCTCGATGTCGATCCGCTTGCCTCGGGCCATATCCACGCCATCGAACAGGATTTGTCCGGCGCTGACGTCAGTGAGGCGCAAGATGGCCCGACCCAGGGTGCTCTTGCCGCTGCCCGACTCCCCCACCAACCCGAGTACTTCCCCGGTGGCCAGACTCAGCGACACGCCGTTGACGGCTTTCACCCATTGCCTGTTGATTCCGAACGGACCACTGCCAGGGGCGGCGAAGCGCACCTGCAGATCTTTCACGTGCAACAGGGTCATGACGAAGCCCCCACAGGCAGCGGGTAATGGCAGGCCACTCGATGTGCCTCTGTCGTGACTTGCATCTGTGGCAACAGCCGCGTGCACTGGCTGCCCTGTTGAAGGCAGCGAGGATTGAAGCGGCAACCGGTGGGCAGCGCATTCAGCAGAGGAGGCTGGCCGGCGATGGTTTTGAGCATGGCATGGCCGGCGCTGGTAGCCGGTTGGCAGTCGATCAGGGCCGCCGTATAGGGATGTCGTGGGTGAGCCAGCAGATCAAGCTTGTTGCCGTGCTCGCAGAGCCGACCGGCGTACATCACCGCGATGGAGTCACAGGTCTGGGCGACGATCCCCAGGTCGTGGGTGATCATGATGATTGACAGCCCATGTTGGTCGCGCAAATCCAGGAGCAGGCGCAGGATCTGTGCCTGTACCGTGACATCCAGGGCGGTGGTCGGCTCGTCGGCGATCAGCACCTGGGGGTTGCAACCCAATGCCACGGCGATCATGGCGCGTTGACGCATGCCACCGGAAAACTCATGGGGATAACTGTCGACCCGCGTTAGCGGATCGGGAATGCCCACCTGGCGTAACACATCAATGGCCTTCGCCCGTGCTTCACGTTTGGACGCCCCCTGATGCAGGCGTATGCCCTCGCCGATCTGTTCGCCAATACGCATCAACGGGTCAAGATGACTGCCGGGATTCTGAAAAATCATCCCTAGCCGCCGACCCCGTATGCCCCGCATGTCGGCTTCATCGAGTGTCAGCAGGTCCTTGCCGGCAAGGCGCACGGCCTTGCCTTGGACCCGCAGGCTTGCGGAAGGCAGCAAGCGCATCAAGGCCCGGCAGGCCATCGTCTTGCCTGAGCCGCTTTCACCCACCAGACCGAGGATTTCGCCTTCGGCCAAGTCAAATGACACGCGATCCACCAGCGTGACCTCGTCCTCACCGTGGCCGGCGATCACGCTGAGGTCCTCGACGTGCAGCACCGGTGTGCTCATGGACGTTCTCCGAGGTGCTCGGCCACACCGTCGGCCAGCAGACTGAAGCCCATGGCCAAGGTGACGATCGCCAGTCCCGGGAAGGTGCAGATCCACCAGGCGTTGGTGATGAAACTCTGGCCTTCGGCGACCATCGTGCCCCACTCGGCGGTGGGTGGCTGGACCCCCAGGCCGAGGTAGCTGACCGCCGCCCCATTGAGCAGTACCAGCACCGCGTCGGACATGGAAAACACGATCGAACCGAACATGGCATTGGGCAACAGGTGCCGAAACAGAATGCGTCCATGGCCGAAGCCCAGGCTTTTGGCCGCCAAGGCGAAATCGCTGTGCTTGAGCACCAGGATCTGCGAACGGATCAGCCGCGCATAGGACACCCAACCCACCAGGGCCATCGCAATATAAAAGCTGCTCAGGCCGGGGCCGAGGATGGCCATGATTGCCAACATCAGCACCAGGAAGGGGAAGGCCAGGATAATATCGATCAGGCGCATGCAGATCGTGTCGAACCGGCCATCGATATAGCCGGCCAAGGCGCCGACGCAAGTGCCGATCAAGAACGGGAACACCACTCCGATCACGGAAATCTGCAAGTCGATGCGCGCACCCCAGATCACTCGGGAAAGAACGTCGCGCCCGAAATTGTCCGTGCCGAACGGATGGGCCAGGCTCGGCCCCAGCAGGCGAATATCGGTGTCCTGGGCAATCGGATCGAAGGGCGCGACCCAGGGTGCCAAGAGTGCGAGCAGCAGCCAGCCAAACAGAATCGCCAGGCCTAGCACGGTGGCCAGGCGACCGTTGCGCAAGCCGAAACGCAGCGCAAGACGCCAGGTGGGACTGAGGGTCTGGCCGCTCATCGCATGTTCACCCGCGGATCAATCATCACGGTCAGCACATCGGCGAGGAAATTGACCGTGACGGTGGCGAGGGCCAGCACCATGGCCACGCCTTGGACCACCATGTAGTCGCGGGTAAAGATGCCGCGTACCAGCAATTGACCGATGCCGGGAATGGCAAACAGACTTTCGATGACCACCGTGCCGCTGATCAACCAGCCGATGTTTACCGCCAGCAGGTTGACCGCCGGTACCAGGGAGTTGGGCAGCACATGCCGACGAAATATCGCCCGCTCGGACAAGCCCCGGGCCCGTGCGGCGGTGGCATGATCGGCTTGTAGCTCCATGAGCATGCTGGCGCGCAGGTTGCGCACCAGAACGGCGGAGAGTGCCAAGGCAATGGTCAGGCACGGCAAAACCATGTGATGCAGTTTGTCCCACCCTGTACGTCCATAGCCTGAGACCGGGAACAGTCCCAACTGCACACTGAGCAGCAGGATCAACATGATGCCTAGCCAGAACGCCGGCATGCCGAGCCCTGCCGTGGTGAACAGGCGAATCAGATGATCCTGCCAACCGCTCTTGTTGCGTGCCGCTACCGTGGCCAGTGGCACGGCAATCAGCAGCGCCAGCAGTACGCTGCCGAGCACCAGGAACAGGGTTGGCTCAATGCGGGTACTGATCAGTTGCAAGGCGTCGACTTTGTAGAGCAGCGATTGGCCGAGATCGCCTTTGAGCAGGTTCTTGAGAAAGTAGAAGTACTGCATCCACAAGGGCTGGTCGAGACCGTACTGGGCACGAATCCTGATCAGCGCCTCCGGCGTGCTGCGCGAGCCCAGCAGCGCCCTGGCGGGGTCCCCGGGGATCGAGCGCACGAGCACGAAGGTGATCATGCTGATGCCAAACAGCACCGGCAACAGCTGTAGCGGGCGCGACAGTATGAAACGGTAGCGCGCCAGGTTCATGGGCTAGTTCCGGTGGCGGTGCAGAAAGTCCAGCAGGACTGGGAAGTAGGCGTGGGGCTCTTCGTAGAACGGCATGTGGCTGCTGTTGGGGAACACATTCAGTTGTACATCCTTGAGCGCCATTTTCATGCGCATCGCACAGGCTGGCGTCAGTTCATCATGTTGACCGGTGGTGATCAGCACAGGCATTTCGAAGCCGGCCATCTGCTCGATGCGATTCCAGTCCTTGAGATTGCCGGTATAGAGAAATTCGTTGGGGCCCTGCATGGTCATGTAAGGCCCCATGTTCCAGTCGCCCAGGGAACGTGTCACCGGTGCTGGCCACTCGTCCAGACGGCAGACATGGCGATAGTTGAGCAGGGTGATGGCCGCCTGGTATTGCGGATGATCCAGGGTGCCCAAGGCTTCATGGCGCTGCATCATCGCGACGGTCTCACTGCCCAGGGCCGCCCGCAGACGCTCCAGCTCCAGGGACAGATGAGGAATATCGCCGGCGGTATTTTCCAGGATCAGGGTTTTCAGCGATTGAGGGTGATGAATGGCGTACTCGATCGCCAGCCAGCCACCCCAGGAGTGCCCCAGCAGGTGCACTTTGCCCAGGTCGAGGGCTTGGCGGACGGTCTCTACCTCCGCCACATAGCGGGTGATGTCCCACAGGGATTCGTCAGTAGGCCTGGCCGAGGCGCCGGTACCCAACTGATCGAAAGCGATGACCCGCAAGCCCTTTTCCTTGAGCCAGCCATGGCTGTCACGCAGATAATCGCAAGGCAATCCCGGGCCGCCATTGAGGCACAACAGCACGTCGTCGCCGTCGCCAAAGCCATAGGCCACCAGACGATGACCATCGACTTCCACGTCGTACCGCTGGTCTGGCTCGATCTCACGCCACATCATTGCTCTCCTGCTCAGGTGCGCCCGTTGGCTAAACCTTACCGAGGAAGCTACGCGCCCATAAGCTAGCAATTCTTATAGGTTTGATCTCTGGCATTCCCTCGCTCAGGCGTGGCATTCTACTTGCACGATTTCAGGATTGAAATTAATAAGGGAGCTGAATGGATGCAGGCCAAGCTGTCTGACTTCAATACCCGTCTTTTGTCTGGCAGGAGCCTGGACGAACAGCTGGATAACACCCTGGGGATGGTCCAGGCGCTAGGCTTTGATGCCTTGGTGTACGACTACAGTCCGGTGCCGCTGGATCATGATGGGGCACTGATCACCCCGACTGTGCTGAAGTTGCGCAATACCCCCCGTGATTGGCACTCGCTCTGGTGTGAAGAAGGTTATTACCAGATCGACCCCGTCCAGCATCTGGCAATCAATGCCATATCTCCTTTTGTCTGGTCCTATCGACCGGAGGCCGACACGGTGTTGCAGTCGTTCATCGGCCAGAGTCATGCACCGGTCGTGAGCTACCTGCAGGATTCGCGCATGACCTGTGGCGTGACGGTGCCGATGCATTTGCCCAAAGGTGGCTTTGCGACATTGACCGGGCTGCGCACCGATACGAAGGGGAGCACCCTGCAGGATGTCCGGCAAACGCTGGGCGACTTCAGCCTGATTTCCCATGCCCTGCAAGAGGCGGCTTTTCCGCTGCTCGGCAAGGAGGCCCGCGCATGCCCGGTTCGCCTGACCAAACGCGAGCGTGAGTGCTTGAGGTTAGCCGCTGAAGGGTTGACGGCGGCGGACATCGCCCGGCAACTGAATCGTTCCTTGGCCACCATCACCCTCCACCTGACTTCTGCAATGCACAAGCTTGGCGCCAGGAATCGAGTCCAGGCCGTGGTCAGGGCGGTGCACTATCGGTTGCTCGATAGCTGAAATCGGGTAAAAACCTATCTGTTTCTCTAGTTATTCCGCCGTCCAGTCCCCGGTATCGTGTTCCGCAGGATTTCTAGGGAGTGGCACGAAATGGATGTTCCCGTAACGCACGAAGACTTTGCGCCTTTTGGTCCGTATCAGACCTGGTATCGCATCACGGGCGATTTCAGCAGCGGCCGTACGCCGCTGCTGATCCTGCATGGCGGCCCGGGCTGTACACACGATTATGTCGATGCCTTCAAGGATGTTGCCAACAGTGGCTATCCGGTGATTCATTACGACCAACTGGGCAATGGGCGTTCCACCCATCTTCCGGAAAAAGACCCCTCGTTCTGGAACGTGGCGCTCTTTCTCGATGAGTTGGAGAACCTGCTGGATCATCTGGGCATTCGCGACCATTACGCACTGTTGGGGCAATCCTGGGGCGGCATGCTGGCCAGCGAACATGCGGTGCTCCAGCCTGCGGGCTTGCGCGCATTGATTATCGCCAACTCCCCGGCGGACATGTCCACGTGGCTTCTTGAAGTCAATCGCTTGCGCCAGCTTCTACCCCTTGAGGTGCAGCAAACACTGCTCAAGCACGAGCGGGCCGGAACCTTGACGTCTAGCGAGTATTTTGAGGCCGCTCGGGTTTTCTATGATCGTCATGTCTGCCGTGTCACGCCCTGGCCCGATGAAGTCGCCCGGACCTTTGCCCAGATCGATGCCGATCCTACCGTTTATCACGCCATGAATGGCCCCACCGAATTCCATGTGATCGGCAGCATGAAGGACTGGTCCATCACCGATCGCTTGCCTCGGATCAGCGTGCCGACCCTGCTGATTTCAGGCCGATACGATGAAGCGACGCCGTTGGTGGTCAAACCCTATGTGGATCATGTTCCCGACATTCGCTGGGCGTTGTTCGAACACTCCAGCCATATGCCCCATATCGAGGAACGGATGGCTTGCATGGGAACCGTGGTGAGTTTCCTGGATGAGCGTCTGTAGGCGTCTGCGCAATCCGAGCAGTTGTTTTGTGTTGTGTTTTTCGACGCGTCCTGTGGGACTCGTCTCTTTTTTGAGGGGCATTTGAACTGAAGTAGAGCGGATATTTTGGCGGTTGAAAGGCGGCCAGTATAACCATTGGCAGGGGCAATGAGCGTTAGCGAGGAGGCTGCTGCGAAGCCCAGCGGGAGCAAGCTCCCTCGCCACAATAGTCAGATTGTTGATCCCTCCCATGGGCAGATTATTTTGCTGTCTCCTTCTTTTTCTTCCTGTCGCGCCTTGGGTGTCCCAGGTTCGCGTACTAGGAGTTTACAGCGGGCACCATGGGTCCCCCCCATTCGCGCTTTCCAGGATCTTCGGAAAATTTCGTTCGAAGGCCCAGCCTGAAGCCACGGCAGTCATGGTGGTTTTGCAGGCGGGGTTCTTTTCCGAAACGATCACGTTCATATAGAACTGGCTGCCGTAGATTGTCGGCGCCCATAGCAGCATGTCGCTTCTTTCGGCATTGCTGTCGACTTTCAGTTGGATGGTATTGACGAGCCTCCCACCCGTCGTGAGCTCGGTCACTTGCGGGTGAAAGCAGTGGTTCAGGTAGCCTTGCACCCGTTCTTCCACCACTGCCCGCTCTTGCGCCAGGCAGTATTCGGGGCTGGTTTTTCCAGTGTTCAGCAGCTCGTCCTTGGTATGCGGATGCAGTGAACAGCCGCTCAATAGCAGAAAAACGATCGCTGTAAATTTCTTGTACAAAACTCATGCTCCTTCAGAGATTGTGGGCTGCCAAAACTGATTGCCGTAAGGGCGGCGGGCGTTAGGGTGACACAGGTGTAAACCTATTTCAGGACTAGACATAACCGAAGCCTGTAAGCGAAACGGGCGACCCCAAAGGTCGCCCCGTTTTCATTTACTCTGTCGCCTGCGCCCGCAACCGCCTCCCAATCACATCCATCACATCACACCCATCGCGCAGCGATATCGTCAGCATTTTGCAAAGGTCGGAGAGCACCAGCGTGTCGGAGCTGATTTCCGAACGGAACGCGATGTTTTCCAGCAATTGGGTCACGGTGCGGATGCGGTAGTCGGCGGTTTCGAAGAGGACGTCGAGCGGGGCTTCGGTGTCGATGAGCAGGGTGGCGGGGATGCAGTCGATGCCGGTGATGGGCATATATCTATTCATGAGTTTTCGCCTCGTTAGTAAGTAAGAGCTACCCACTGTTCGTCGCCAAACGAAAAGGTGGCAGCTGTACGCAGGTTGGCGAACCGGAACGAGGCACCGGCAGACCCGGAGATCTCCCGCGCACAACTGCCATTGCGGCGGCAGTATCGCGGATGCGGGGGCGCCTGCAAACAAGCAATCGCTCTCGCACCTCGTTGCCGGGTCGCCAAACCCGAGTCGCCATTAGGGCGACGACGGAATATAGGCCGCCCTGCTTGAGAGCTACAAGACGTCACTTTCCGAGCTTCATGTAGGATTTTTGGTCTGTCGGTGGTTGTATTTCGCCACGTTGGTTTTCGGCGAGCAAAGGAGCCAGAGCAGCCACTCCAAGCTCGTTCCCGAAGCACTCAGGAGAGCCATTTGACCTTGACATAGGCGGCGTAGGCGAATAGATTTTCGCCCAGCAGCTCAGTACAGCGCGCAGGCAATTGTTAGAACCTGCCCAGCAGTCCTGAGCTTTTTTTTGCCCAAGGAAAAGCCAGTGAAGCGAACCGCCGTTCTCATCGATGGAGGATTTTTCTTCCAGAGGGTTATGTTTTTCGGCCGTAAGTACTTCAGCAAGGAACTGCTGATATCCGCCGACCACCTATCCCAAATCATAAAAAAGTTAGTGAAGCTTCACATTGAAGACGAGCGCTCAGCGAGCCGCGAGCTGTATCGAATTTACTACTATGACTGCCCACCTCCCTCCAATCAGGTTCGATTACCAATAATTCCAGACGGTCACAAATCTGCTGGCCATATGGACTTCAAAGCTCATCCTCCCTACAGATTGCGAAGAGATCTCCACGATCAGCTTCGATCGAGTCGAAAAACGGCGCTTCGACTGGGCGAACTGGCCAAAAGCGGTGACTGGCAACTGAATTCACATTCCCTTAGAGCCCTGTTGCGTGGTGAGAAGGTTTGGGCAGACCTCACGAATGATGATTTCCATTACAAGGTTGAACAAAAGACTGTCGATACCAAGTTGGGTATGGACATCACGACTCTCGCCCTTGAAAAGCTCGCCGATGTCATTGTGTTAATCGCTGGTGATTCGGATTTTGTGCCTGCCGCGAAATTGGCGAGAATGAAGGGAATCGATTTCGTACTTGATCCGATGTGGGCCAACACGACTGGGAGCTTAAGTGAGCACGTGGATGGGCTTCGGTCATTCGATATCGTTCGTCTCATTAGGGATGCCACCGGCCAACCTGTTACGACTCGGCCCGACTGGTGGGATGCTCGGACGAAGAGTGCGGCGCAGCTGTATGAGAATGTCGAGATTGCCGTTGCTGGTGATCTGGAACCTGATCCTGGACTAATATCTCAAATCGGTGCGCATCAGTAAGCAGCAGGCATGAACTTCATTTCGCAGCAGACCCTGCGCCCGTTCACTTCGGACTAGTAAACCGTGCACAACCCCACCCGCAACGCGCTGACCACCCAACTCGCCACCCACCCCGATGACATCACCACACGTGCCGCGCTGTACCGCGATCTGCTCGACACTGCCGAGGTTTCATTGGACGGCGTACGCCTCGCCGCAGGCCTGTGCGATCCGGCCGCTAACGTCGTGATTGCTCAGTTGAACACCACGGCACATGCCAACCGCCCCGGACCATTGCTGGCGCAGCTTCGCAACTTGCCGGTCGATCATCTGGAGTTGGATAACGCCGAGCCGGCGTGGTGCGACGCTCTGGCAGAACTGCCCTTGCGCACGTTGGTGCTCAACAACCCACGCTTCAGCTGCGATCAAAGTGTATGGCGGCGGTTGCCCGGCCTCGCTCTCGGGAACCTGGAAATCAGCGGATTCTCCCGAGACGATAACGCCACCAGCCTGCCTTCCCTCGAACGGCTGCGCCGGCTGACGTTAAGCACCTACGGCGAAGACTTCGACGACAAATTCTTCGAGCAACTCGGCAATAGCCCGCTGCAAGAACTGTCGCTGAACCGTTGCGATGACGTCACCGATGATGGCCTTCTCGGGCTGTCAAACATCAGGTTGCGGTCGCTCACGTTGGAACGCGTTGGCGAGCTGACGTCCCGTGGGATGGCGCACTTATGCAGTCACCCCCTTGAGCAACTGTCCCTCGGTTGGAACGGTGCAATTCTGGAGGACCCTGCATGGCTCTCCGGCCTGAGCGCATTGCGCTCCCTGAGCCTGGATCAATGTTACGCAACGGATGCCATGCTCCACGCTATCCGGGACCTGCCCATCGAACGGCTTTCGCTTCAGTCTTCGTATGTTGGCGAGGACGACCTTGAGATATTGGAAGGTATGCCACTCGCCGACCTGAATCTCAAATCTTCACAACAAGTGATCGAGCGGCTCGATGTGCTGCACGGGTTTCCACTCAAGCGCCTGGGGCTTTCCGATGTGCAAGGCATCGATGCAGATACGTTGAGCGATCTGCGTGGTTTGGCGTTGGAGTCCCTTGACCTGTCATTGAACGACCTCACTTGGAAGGAACTGAGGCAACTCGCCGGCCTGCCACTGAAGCGGCTGAATCTCAGCTTCTGTCGCGGCGTGGATGGCAAGGTTCTGCGCAAGTTTGTCGAGTTGGGATTGCCGCTGGAGCAACTTGAAATAAGCGGCCTGGATCTGCGCGATGCCGACCTGGCCTGTTTGCGCGATCTGCCGCTGCGGTGCCTGGGTTTGTATGACAGCCCTTGGCTCACCGACGCCGGAGTGGCCCACCTTGCTCGGCTGCCGTTGAGTGATCTGACGATCTCGGCAGATCCCGGGGAATCGCGGATTACCTCAGCCGCAGTGCCGGTGTTGGAGCAATTGCCGTTGCACACACTGTGGTTGCTGAACTGTTCCGGGATCAGTGCCGAGGGTTGGGATCGGCTGGCCAGGTTGCCGGCTCGCGTTAGCGGCCCAGGTATTTGATGCTCGCCGCAGTATTGCTCTGTAGGTTCAAACCTGGGGGAGCAAGTTGTGCTCCCACAGGTTTTCGCCGTTCGATGACTGAGCCGCATCAAGCCGAGCCCCATCATGAACGGCCAACTCTTTACCAGTTGTAACTCAACTTAGCGGTGACTTCTCGACCCGGGTTGTAGTAGTTCGCGGTCCCCGAACCAACCACATGTTGCTCATCCAGAAGGTTGCTGACGTTGATCGCCAGGTCAGTGCCTTTGAAGAGTTTGTAGTTGAAGGCCGCATCGAAGAGCGTCGTGCCATCGCTGGTGCCGGTGTTGGCTGCGTCGAAGTAATAGGAGCCCACATAACGTGCACCCAGGCCAACGCTGACCTCGGTGTCGGGGATGTTGTAATAGCTCCACAGCGACGCAGAGTGTTTTGGCGCCGTGGCGAACTCATTTCCTTTGAGTGAGCTGCCGTCGTACAACGTACCGCGCAACACTTCGGACTCCATATAGGAGTAGCCACCCACCAGGCTCAGGTTCGGGGTCAGCTCAGCCTTGGCTTCCAGGTCCAGGCCGCGTACCCGTGATTCGCCAACGGTTTGCTGCTCGATGACACCGCTGGGCAGTACGACGGCGATGCTGACGTTTTCCTGGGTCAGGTCGTAGACCGCCGCCGAGAACAGCGCGTCCATACCGACGGGGGCATATTTCACGCCCACTTCATATTGCCTGCCTGTCTTGGGGACAACGCCGACGGTGGGTGGCGAGACCGACTCGACCATGCTGACGTAGGTGGAGACTTCGCCGTTGACGATATAGGTCAGTGCGCCGCGATAGGAGGTTTCGGAGAAGTTATCCGACTCTTTTACGTTGTTGATGTCAGTATTGGACAGATCCAGCGAGTCGTTGCGCACACCGGCGGTGACGATAAAGCGCTCATAGAAGGACAGGTTCTGCTGTAGGAACACGGCCTTGGTTTTCGTGTCGAGCTTGTCGTTGCTATACGGCGCTACGCCGCTGGGCACACCCGTGAACACCGGGTTGGCCAGGTCGATGGAGCCTGTCGTGGCATAGACGGAGCGTTCCTCGGTGGAAGAATCACCATACTCCACGCCCACCAACGTACTGCTGTCGATGTTTTCGAAGCGGGCATCGTATTGCAGCATCAAGTTGCCGTTCAGTTGCTCGGCGTCGCTGTCAGTGCCGAAGATATAACGCGGGACGGTAGTGCCGGTGCGGGTAGGGGAGTCGCTGAGGAACACATAGCCGAAATCATCGGTCAGTTTGCTGTAGCGCAGGTTGCTGCGCAGCACGAAGCCATTGTCGAAATCATGGCTGAAGGTGCCGCTGATGTTGGTACGTTCGACATCGTGGAAGTTGTAGCTGGGCTCGCCGTAGAACTTGTCACGGTCGTATTCCTTGTCCAGCGGGTAACCGCCGCTGTTGGGCGAGCTTTGGGTTTTCAGGTAATCCACGATCACCGAGGCCGAGGTGAAGTCCGTGGGTGACCAGGTCAGGCCGCCCATCAGGAACTTGTTGTCATCCCGTGAATGCTCGTACTCGCGATCGCTGTCTTGCATCTTTGCCGTGAAGCGACCGGCCACGGTTTTGTCCTCGTTCAACGAGTCGCCGACATCGATGCCGGTTTCGACATGGTCGAAAGAACCGTAGGTGACGTAGCCCTGGCCGAACTTGTCGAAGCGCGGCTTCTTGCTGACAAAGTTCACCGAGCCGCCCGGGTCGGCCGGGCCGAACAGCGTCGAGTTGGCTCCGCGTATTACTTCAACGCGCTCATAGGCGAAAGGCTCTTCGCGCACACCGCGCATCGAACCCAGGGTCAGGCCGTCCCGATAGGTCGTGGCCTGGAAGCCGCGGATCTGGAAGTAATCGTTGCGGTCGTCAGTGCCGTAATAGTCGGTAATGACCCCTGGCGTGTATTGCAGCAGTTCTTCGGTCGTGCTCACGCTGCGTTGCTTCATTTCCTTGTCGGTCACCACGGACACCGAGGCGGGCGTGTTGAGGATGCTGGTGGCCACCTTGCCGCCGACCCAGAGCTCCTGGGCGACCACCGAGTTGGGGTCTTCGGTGCCATCGGCCCTGGCCTTGGCGTTGACGAGGATAGGCGCGAGGCGATACTCCTCGAGGTCGGCATCCGCCTTGGGTTGCGGCGTCAGCAAGTAAGCGTTCGGGCCTTGCTGCTGTATCGCCATGTCGCTCCCCTGCAACAACGACGACAGGGCTTCGGATGTATCGAGTGTGCCGCTCACGCCCCGGGTATTGCGGTTCGCCACGCTTGAAGCATCGAAGGAAAGGCTGATTCCCGCCTCGCGGGCAAAGCGGTCAAGCGCCGGTGCCAGGGGACCGGCAGGAATGTTCCACTGGTGCACCGGGTGGGTCTGCTCAACGGTCGAGGGCTGCGCCAGGGTGGGTAGCGCGTAGCTGCTGACGATGACGCCGAAGATCGCACCGTGGATGGCACGATTCAGTCGATGACGCTGGGGAACCGGGGACGCACTCATTAACTCGCTCCGTGGAAAGGGGATCGGCAGATCGGCCTGTAGGTCGGCCTTTTCTTACATGCCGAACGAGAATGAGAAATCACCTCATTTTTATTTGAGATTGATGTATGGCGAGGAAAACTGTTAGCTCGCGGCGTTCAACGTCACCCAATATTGGGTCCGATAATCGATCCGCAGGTGCAGTGACTGCGCAACCAATGCCAGTACCTGGTCGGTGTCGGCGAGCTGAAAGGTGCCGGAAACCCGCAGGCCCGAGACCTCTTCGGCGCAGCGCAACAGGCCCGGGCGATAGCGCGACAAGGCCCCGATGAAATCACCGAGGCGCATATTGCGTGCGCTGATCACCCCGTCGCTCCAGCTCCATACATCCAGGCCGTTATCCTTGAACTCACGAACGCCATTTGAGGTGAACAGCCGCTGATTGCCGGCCTGGACGGTGTCGTTGACCGCAAGGGTTTGACTGGACCCAGGAAACACCGTGACGGCGCCGCCCTGCACCGCGATGAGCGTCCCGTCGTCCCGCTCGTATGCCAGGAACCGGGCATTCAGGGTGCGTATGAGGCCGTCGCGCGTTTGTACCCAGAACGGACGCGGTTGAGCCGAGCCCGCGTCCGGGCCGGTATTGACGATGATTTCGCCGCGTCGCAGAACGATCAGGCGCCGCTGAGCATTGAAATAGCTGTCGACCGCACTGTCGCTGTTGAGCTGGACAAGGCTGCCATCATCGAGTTGGAAGCGCTTCTGTTCGCCGGTCTTGCTGTGCTGCTGGGCAAGCATGGACGGTAGCGGCGTGTAGTCGCGGCCCAGCCAGGCCGCGCCACCCAAGGTGGCCAATGCCCCCAGTAGCTTGAGGCTTTGGCGCCGATGCAGGCCTGAGCGGGCACCCTTGAGGGTGTGCCGGGCCAAATCAGGTGGCACGCCCGCGAAGTCATCGCCAAGCGCTTCCACGCGCTGCCACGCTAACCGATGTTCCGGACGCTGCTGCAGCCAGTGCTCGAAACTGCGCTGGGTTTGCTCATCGGCAGGGTTGAAGCGCAGGCGCACCAGCCAGTGGATCGCCTGGTCGACCACCGCCGGATCCAGCGCTTGCGCTTCACTGTTCGGCATAACGCAAGCGATAGCAGTGTTGCAGGGCCTTGGCCAGGTCGCGCTCCACCGTGGAGCGGGAAACACCCAGTTTTTCGGCTATTTGCAGGCAGGTCAGGCCGTCGAGCTGGGCGAGTAGAAAAGCCTCGCGAACCCTCGGTTTGAGCAGGTCCAGCAGGCGGTCTATGCGCTCGAGGCTATCAAGAATCAGCAACCGCTCTTCTTCAGAGGGAGCCGCTTGTGAAGGAAGCAGCGCGAGGCTCTCGAAGTAGGCGCGTTCGAGCTCGCGGCGGCGATACCGATCGATCATCAGCCCACGGGCGATGCTGCTCAGATAAGCCCGGGGTTCGCGCAAGGGGCTCAATTGACGCGACTTGAGCAGACGGACAAACGTGTCCTGCGCCAGGTCCGCCGCGCTTTCACGACAGCCGATGCGCCGGCTCAGCCAGCTGTGCAACCAGGAATGGTGGCTGCGATAGAGCAGGGTGAGGTCGGCATTGCCCAGTGTGTCGTTGCTGCGCATCAGCATCCCGGAAACATACATAATTGATAATGAATCGCATTATATTCAGGCCCGGGACCCCAGGGCAAATTTGCCGACCCTGGTGTTCGCCACGGTGTTCTTTGCCTGATAGGAATAGGCAAGGCTGCGAGGCAAACCGGCATAGGTGGCCCGCAGGCCGGTGGCTACCATGGCGCACACCTACCGACAGGAGTTCGCCATGCACCGCATAAAAACCCTCTTCATCACCGGCGTGAGCAGTGGTTTCGGCAACGCCCTGGCCAAAGAAGCGCTGGCGGCCGGCCACCGGGTCATCGGCACCGTGCGCAGCGAGGCGGCCTTGCAGGCCTTCGAGCAATTGTCTGCCGACCGGGCCCACGGTGTTCTTTTGGATGTCACCGACTTCGCCCGAATCGACAGCGTTGTCGCCGCCACAGAAGCCGCCCACGGCCCGGTCGACGTGCTGGTCAACAATGCCGGCTACGGCCACGAGGGCATTTTCGAAGAATCGCCGCTGGAAGAGCTGCGTCGCCAGTTCGATGTCAACGTGTTTGGCGCGGTGGCGGTGACCAAGGCCTTCGTGCCCTATTTCCGCCAGCGCCGCGCCGGGCATATCCTCAACATCACGTCGATGGGGGGCACCATCACGATGCTGGGCATTGCGTACTACTGCGGGAGCAAGTTCGCCCTGGAAGGAATCTCCGATACCCTGAGCAAGGAGTTGCAACCGTTCAACATTTTCGTGACAGCCGTCGCGCCCGGTTCGTTTCGAACGGACTGGGCCGGTCGCTCGATGCAACGCACCCCGCGAAGCATTGCCGACTACGACGCCAGTTTCGACCCGGTTCGCCAGGCGCGCCAGGAAAAAAGCGGCAAGCAACTCGGCGACCCGCACAAGGCGGCGCGGGCGATGTTGCAGGTGATCGCCAGCCCGACGCCACCCGCCCATCTGTTGCTGGGCAGCGATGCATTGAGCCTGGTGCGCGATAAGCTCAGTCGGGCCGCCAGTGAGATCGATCAATGGGAAGTGCTGACCCGTTCGACCGACGGCTGAGCGAACCGCAGAAAGGAGAATTGGATGACCCAGGCTGATCCGCATACCGCACGCATGGTGGCGTTGATGGAGCGGCTGGCGCCGGTGGAAGGCTACAACCTCAGCGCCCTGGAGGACGTACGTTTCCTGCGCTCGAACCGGCCATTGAGCCGCACGCCGGTCCTGTATGACCCCGGTATCGTGATCCTGTGCCAGGGACGCAAGCGCGGCTACCTGGGGAATGACCTCTACGTCTACGATGCCCGGCATTACCTGGTGGTGTCCGTTCCCGTGCCATTCACCATGGAAACCGACGCCAGCGAAGCGGAGCCCATGCTGGCGGTGTATATGCGCCTGGACCTGCAGCTGGCAAGCGAGTTGATACTGCAGGTCGACGAGGCGCTCGGCCCGAGCGATGCCCCGCCCAAGGGCATGTACGCCTCGCCCATGGATGATGGGTTGTACACTTCGACGCTGCGCTTTCTGGAAGCCATGAGCACGCCGGGTGACGCGGCCATTCTCGGACCGTCGCTGGTGCGGGAAATCTACTACCGCATCCTCACCGGCGAGCAGGGCGGCTCGATGCGCGCGGCGCTGGGTCGCCAGGGCCACTTCGGCCAGATCACCCGCGCGATCCGCAAGATTCATAGCAGCTATCAGGAGCGCCTGGATGTCGAGGCGCTCGCCCGCGAAGCCAACATGAGCGTGCCCAGCTTCCACGTGCACTTTCGCAGCGTGACGGACGCCTCGCCCATGCAATACCTGAAGTCGACGCGCCTGCACCAGGCGCGACTGTTGATGCTGCGCAACGCCATGAACGCCTCGACGGCGGCGTTCAGCGTGGGCTACGAAAGCGCCTCGCAATTTGGCCGCGAGTTCAAGCGCCTGTTTGGGCGAACGCCCCAGGCTGAGGTGGAGTGGATGAAGGCGACCTATGCATTGCCGGCGCCTGCCACGCCATCCATTTATGTGTCGTCGCATTAGCGCTGACGACACGGTTGAAGCCGTGCGGCGTTACTTCCCTTCTTGTTGCATCAAGGCTTTGCGCAACTTTCCCGGGGAGAGGCCAAACATGCTCTGGAAGTGCCGAATAAAATGCGGTGCATCCGCGAAGCCACATTCAAAGGCGATCTCGCCAATCTGGCGATCGGAACTCACCAGCAGCCATCTGCCGAACCTGAGTCGGACCTGGCGGTAGAACTGGGCTGGGCTGCTGTTGGTTTCAGCGACGAACAGGCGTTCCAGCTGTCGTTTGCTGGTGCCGAGCAGATGCGCAATGGCCTCGATATCGAGGGGGTGGGCCATGTGTTTTTCCATCAACATCACGGCTTCATGCAGCCGACGATTGGATGAACTGGCGTATCCGAGAGCCTTGCGTCGGTCGACGAAACTGTTGGACGTGTTCTTTGCCACCGTCATCTGATGCACAACCTTGCCGGCACGATCCGGCCCGCAATGCATGCCGATCAGATGAAGCGCTAACTCGATAACTGAAACACCGCCAGCACAGGTAATCCGATCCCGGTCGATCAGAAAGTCTCTGTTGATGACAAAGCGCAACGTGGGAAACCGGTGCTTCCAGTCGTCGCCATGATAGGCGTGGACACACGCCGTTCGCCCCTTCATCAGGCCATGTCGCGCGAGCACGAAGCTGCCGGTGCACAGGCCGATCAACGGCACTTGTGCGGCGGCGGCCTGGTGGAGGAACGCGGGATAGGTTTTCGGCACCGCCTCGATGAAATCGAGCAATCCGCCAATCACCACGATGTAGTCGAAATGTTCCGGGTCAGTGAGTTCACTGTCGATCGGTACGTCCAGGCCGCTACTGGAAATGACTCTTTGCCCGGGCGTGCCGAGTACTTTCCATTGGCAGCGTATGGGGCGGCTTTGATCACCCGTATCGGCGGCATGCCGCAACGCATCGGTCAGCCCCGACAGTGACAGCAAAGGGAAGCGTGGCCACAACATGATGCCAATAGACAACTCGGCGGTGCCGCGGCGCATGGGGGGATGACGCGCCTGCCCATGATCGAGCCCGTCCACGAGGCTTTCCTGGGGGGCTACAGGCTCTGTGCCGCCAGAATGTCGCAAATGTTCAATCATTCGTGCAAAGCATCCAACTGGTTATACCGCCGCTCCCACTACGATGGGCCAATGCGAAACGTTCCGCTGCCACCCTGAAAACTATCGAGGAGCATCCGATGAAGACGTCCAAAGTTAAGCGTTTTTCCGGTATTTGTGCCGGATTCCTGGTGTCCGTGTTGGCTGCGGCACCGGTGTTCGCATTGGAGACAGTAGAGCCGGGAAGCCTGACCATCGCCTTCAGTGGTGATATGCCAGGAACAGGGTATCAAGATAGTCGGATGGTCGGCTATGACGGTGAAATCCTTCAACAAATTTCTGAAAAACTGGGCCTTAAGGTCAAACCGGCATTAATGGAGTGGTCTGGGACGATCGCATCGGTGCAGTCCAAGCGAGTGGATGTCATGGCAGGCACCATGGGCTGGACCGAGCAACGCTCGAAAATCATGACCTTGAGCGATCCTATTCACTACTTCAAGAACGGTATTACCCAGACAGACAAGACCAACTGGAACAGCCTCAAGGATTTGCAAGGCAAGAAAGTCGGCACCATCACTGGCTTTTCGTTCATCCCTGAGATGCGCAAGATCGATGGCCTGCAAGTCGCTCTTTATGACACATCCGATGCGGCCGTTCGCGATCTGCTCGCCGGACGCATCGATGCGGTGATCGGCGATCCACCGGTCATGCAATACGCCATTTCCCGCAATGAGCAATGGCACCTGCATTTCAACGCCTTTGTCGACAACGATCCGAATTTCCCACTGCTGACTGGCTTGGGCCAGGTGGTGTTCGGCTTCAACAAGGCCAGCCCGGAACTGGTGACGGCGGTCAACGCACAGATTCAGACGCTCTGGAAAAACTGTGAGATGCGCAAGATCGGCGCTCGCTACGGCCTGACTCAGGATGTCTGGTTCATGCCCGAAGGCAAGGACCTGCGCCTGGGCGTCGATCGTCCAGCGGACTGGACACTGCCTGGCTGCAAATAAGTGTGTGAGGCGATGGGGTAGGTTCATGCCAGAGGCACTGCCTCATCGCCATGCCTATAACAAAAAGAGGTTAGCCAAGATGTCGAGCCCGTCTGACACCGCGTTGCTGCGCGTGCATGAATTACACAAGAACTATGGCGATCTGGAAGTGCTCAAGGGCATCAGCCTGGAGTTGAAGCCCGGTGAGACCCTGTCGCTGATCGGCCCAAGCGGTTCTGGAAAATCCACCTGCCTGCGCTGCATCAATTACCTGGAAAAACCCACCAGTGGCGAGATCTGGTTGGGAGACGAGTTGATCGGTCAGCGCAGGGATGGCCAGCGTTCGAGGCTGATGAGCGACCGGGAAATGGCGCCGCAGCGCCGCGAGATCGCCATGGTGTTCCAGTTGTTCTATCTCTGGCCGCACTTGAGTGTGCGCGACAACGTTGCGCTCGGCCCCATCAAGGCCCAGGGGATGCCGCGCAAGCAGGCGTATGAGTTGGCCGACGCGATGCTGGAAAAAGTCCATCTGCGGCACAAGGCCGAGTCTTATCCCGAGCAATTGTCGGGTGGTCAGCAACAGCGGGTCGCCATCGCCCGCGCCTTGGCCCAGCAACCGAAAGTGATTCTGTTCGACGAACCGACCTCGGCGTTGGATCCCGAGTTGGTTGGCGAAGTGTTGGCCGTGATTCGCGAGCTGGCGGAAGAGGGCCGCAGCATGATCATGGTCACCCATGAAGTGAGGTTTGCCCGCGATGTGGCGGATCGGGTGATCTTCATGGACGGCGGGCGCATTGTCGAACAGGGGCCATCGAGGCAAGTGATCGATAACCCTTGTCACGAACGTACCCGCAGTTTTCTTGGACGCATGGCTGTGGAGAGCGCTTGATGGCGAACCTGGAAGCTTTCCTCGGGCTGTTGCCCTTGCTCCTCAAAGGCGCAATGAGCGCATTGGAAATCGCCCTCTGCACCTTAGTGCTGGCGAGCGTGGGCGGTCTGGTGCTGGCAGTTTTACTGACGTTCAGCCGATCGCGACTGGTACACGGCGCCATCGCCTGTTTCATCGAATGGATGCGCAATGTGCCGGCGCTGGCGCACCTGTTTCTGATCTACTTTGGGCTGTCCTATCTGGGAATCAATCTGCCCGCGTGGCTGGCGGCCATCGTCGGTTTGAGCCTGGTAGGCAGCGCAGTGCTGGCCGATACTTTCCGAGCCGGCTTGCAGTCGCTGCACGTTGGCCAGCATGAAGCCGGGCAGGCCATCGGCCTGCACCGTATGCAGATTCTGCGCTACATCCTCTTGCCCCAGGCTTTGCGCGTTGCGTTGCCGGCTTATGCCAACTATGTCACGCAACTGATCAAGGACACGTCCATCGCCTCGGCCATCGCCGTGCCGGAGATCATGTTCCTGGCACGCAATCTTGTTACCTCCACCTTCCAGACCTCGCTGATTTATCTGGCGGTGATGTGCATCTATGCGGCGATGATCCTGCCCATTGGCGTGGGGTTCATCCGACTTGAACGTCATCTGGGGGCGGCGCGATGATCAGTTTTTTCCAGCAATACCCGGAGTACTGGAGCGACTGGAGTGCTCGCCTGCTACTCGGCGCACGGGTCAGCGCCGAGCTGTCCCTGACAGGCTTCGCCCTGGCGGCTATGTTGGGTGCGTTACTGGCCTGGGCGATGAAGAGTCCCAGCGTATTGCTCAAGCGTCTGGCGGTGTTCTTCATTCAGGGGATGCGTGCGGTGCCGCTCCTGGCGTTGCTGCTGGCGCTGTATTTCACCCTGCCGAGCCTCGGGCTGACGTTGTCGGGTTATTGGGCCGGGGCCATCGGCCTGGGCTTGCAGGGCTCGGCCTACGTCGCGGAAATCCTGCGCGGCGGACTGGACTCCTTGCATCGCGGCCAACGTGAGGCGGCCATCGCCACCGGCCTGACGCCCTTGCAAGCCTTCACCGCCGTGATCTTTCCGCAAGCCATTCGCGGCATGTTGCCGCCGTTGCTCAATGCCTACGTGTCGATTCTGAAGGACAGCTCCCTGTGCGCCTTGATCGCCACCGATGAGTTGATGCTGGCGGCCCGGGCCATTGCGTCCGAATCCTTTTTGCCGATGCATATTTTCCTGCTGGTGGGGTTGTTCTATTTCGTCATCGCTTTCCCTCTTTCTCTGTTGTCGCGAGCGCTGGAAGCACGATTTTCTCGCGGGCGCAAAACCATTCGAGGTTGAACACATGAACATCATGGATCGAACCGCTTCTCAGAGCATTGGCCAGTTGCGGCGAGCGCTGGAGTCCGGAACGCTCACGAGCGAGTCCCTGGTTGGCGCGCAACTGGAGCGGATCGAGCGCTTCAACGGTCAACTCAATGCGTATGTCGAGGCCTATCCCCAGCGCGCGCTCGGTGCCGCCATCGCCGCCGATCGGCAGCGGGCTGCGGGTGTGAACCTGGGGCCGTTGCACGGCATTCCAATTGCGATCAAGGATTTGTTCGAAATCGACGGCAAGGTCATAACCGGTGGTTCGCTGGCACAGACGCCGCGTATTTCTCGGCTCACCGCCACGGCAGTCCAGCGGCTGGAGCGCGCCGGGGCGATCATCATGGGCAAGACCCACACCGTCGAATTCGCTTTCGGAGGGTGGGGCACAAATGCCGTGATGGGCACGCCGTGGAACCCGTGGGACCATGAAGTGCATCGTGCGCCAGGGGGGTCCAGCAGTGGTTCAGCGGTGGCCGTGGCCGGCGGGTTGGCAAGCGCGGCGTTGGGCACCGACACCGGCGGCTCGGTGCGGATTCCCGCAGGCATGTGTGGTCTGGTTGGCCTGAAAACCACGCGTGGGTTGGTCAGCCGTCACGGTTTGATTGAATTGTGCCCATCGCTGGATTCGGTGGGGCCCATTACGCACACCGTCGAAGACGCCGCGTGGATGCTTGATGCTCTGCTGGGGCCGGATCCGCTGGACCCGGTCTCGGCCAAGTCGCCAGTGTTCAGCGCCGCAGCAGGTTTGAATCTTCCAGTGGCCGGTCTGCGCGTCTGGGTGCTGCCACAGACCGAGCGCGTGCACATCGCGCCTGGCGTATTGGCAGCGTATGACCAGGGGCTTGAGCAATTGGCCGCACTGGGTATGCATCTGGTCGAGCAGCCGCTACCGACTTCGCTGGAGCAGTGCATGCAGGTTGCCGGTGGCCTTATGAGCGCCGAAGGCTACGCCAGCCTTGGCAGTTTGTTCGAGCGCGACGATCTACGCTTCGATCCTCATGTGCAGCGTCGGGTGCTGAGCGGGCGCGCCATCGACGCGGCGGCTTACATCCATTTGCACAACCAGCGACGTGCTGCCCGTCAAGCCATGGACGAAGCCATGTCCCAGGTCGATGCCTGTGCGTTTCCGACCAATGCCATTGGCAGTGTGCCGTTGAATCAGGTCGATGAGTACGGTACGCCGCTGGCCTTGCTGGGCCGTTTCGCCAACCTGCTCAATCTCTGTTCAGTGGCGCTGCCGGTGGGCTTTGACGAGCAACGCATGCCGGTCTCGATGCAAGTTGTCGGGCGTGCCTTCGCCGAGCCGTTGGTGCTGCGGATCGCCCACGCCTACCAGCAAGTCAGTGATTGGCACCAATTGCGGCCTGAGGGTTGGGACCTGTCGGACAGGGTGGTGGCGTAATGGAAATCTGTGTCGTCGGCGCTGGAATCGTTGGCTTGAGCAGTGCCTGGTTTCTACACAAGGCCGGTCATCACGTCACCGTTATCGATCGTGCGGGGGAGGCCGGCATGGGGGCCAGTGCGGCCAATGGGGCGCAATTGAGCTACAGCTATGTGCAACCGCTGGCTGATCCCTCCCTGTTGCCGGGCATTCCAAAGATGCTGCTGGCGCGCAACGGCCCGCTGAAATTTTCGCCGCAATGGAGCTTGGAGCAATGGCGCTGGTGTGTGGAGTTTCTCGCGGCCTGCCGTACGTCCGTTTCGCGCCAGACGACTGTCGAGTTGCTGGAACTGGCGCAGGAAAGTCGGCTGGCGCTGGACGCCTTCATCAGTCAGGAAAAGGTGCAATGCGATTTCGCCCGTACCGGAAAACTGGTGCTGTACCCCGATGCTGAAAGCCTGCGCAAGGCCGGTGACCAGGTGAAATTCCAGGCCGCCCAAGGCGCCAGGCAACAAAAAATCGTCAGCCCCGCCGAAGCCTTGTCGATCGAGCCTGCACTCGAGGGCTATAAGAACGCGTTTCACGGCGCGATCCATACCGACAGCGAATGCGCGGTCGATGGGCGCAAGCTTTGTCAGGAGCTTGCGAGGTTGTTGAGCGAGCAGGGTGTGCGTTTTCTGTTCGACAGTGAGGTTGCCGCTTTCCGACGTGAACGCGGGCGCATCACCGCGTTGGAGATTCACCACGCCATCGAAGGCCCTGGTCTTTTAGGGACGCAAGCGGTCGTGCTGGCGGCTGGCGCTTACAGTGCGGGGTTGTTATCTGCGTTCGGTGTGCGCATGCCGGTCTACCCGCTCAAGGGATACAGCATTACGTTGCCGATCACTGATTCGATGAATGCACCGACGGTCAGCGTGACGGACATGCGGCGTAAAACAGTGTTCGCCCGGATCGGTGATCGCTTGCGCGTTGCTGGGATGGTCGAGCTGTGTGGGCTGGATGCGTCTATTCCCGTTAAGCGTATCGAGCAACTGAAAGCCTCGACGCAGGCATTGTTCGGTCTGGAATGGAACGCCGATGATTGTCAGCCCTGGACCGGTTGGCGTCCGGCGACCCCCACCGGGCGACCGATTCTGGCAGTCAGTGGTTGTGACAACCTGTACGTCAATTGCGGCCAGGGTGCGCTGGGCATGACCTTGGCATTTGGTAGCGCCCAACGGCTGGTCCGATTGATCGGCGGCACGGCGCTTTAACTTCCTCAATTCATGGAATAAACCCGATGACAACGATTCAACGTTTTCAGAGCAGCGCGCGGATGTCCGGTGTGGTCAGTCACGGCGACCTGCTTTACCTCTCCGGTCAGGTACCCACTGATCTGCAGGTTGGCATCGAAGAGCAGACGCAGCAGGTGCTGGCCAAGATAGAAGCCTTGTTGTCGCTGGCGGGCAGCGATAAGGGCCAGCTTGTGAGCGCACAGATCTGGCTCAAAGACATTGATCGTGATTTCGCGCTGATGAATTCGGTGTGGGACGCCTGGCTGCCAGCTGATAGTGCTCCGGCACGGGCCACTGTTCAGGCTCGTCTGGCGCGGCCGGAGGTGCTGGTGGAGATTATGGTTGTGGCTGTGAAACTTGCTTCGGGGGGTGAAGGCTGGGCTGACGCTTTCTTTCAGGCGCAAAAAAGGCACTTGCGATAATCGCTAAGTGCCTGATTTGTATAGCTTATTTGGAGGGCCGGGGTAATTTGAATCCGTTCAGTAACATATTGATTGATAAGGTTAATATTGGGTTTTATTTTTAGTTGGAATACCAATTGGAATACTGTACTCCACTTGACCACCCACTTGCATTCGATCTGATCAGCACGCTTCGTAACCATGACTGGCAGTGAACTGGCCATAGCTGCCGGTGGCGACAGGCAGAAATCGGCATTCACTGTCGGGTGATGAATGAGGCGTGCGCATGCTCGACACCTGGGAGCAGGAATCGCTGGGAGTGATGGGGGGAGAGTCAGCAGTGACTGAGGCGCAGTTTCGGGATAGCAGAACAACAGTCAGTATCACTAGCCAATCTGGTCTGCCTCCCACTCAATGAAGTTGTCCAAAGGAATGCATCGGGCTGTGCCCGGCTCGGCCCCGAGGTACAACTCATCAACCCAAGGTTTGAGCCGTTTTGCCAAGACTGGGCCGTCTTCCTTCGAGAAGGTCATACCCGACACCCGTTTCAGCTGCCCTGTCATGGTTAACGGCACAGTGCTTGCTCTTTCAGTACTTACGAAGGTCCTGTCGAGCTGAGGGATACGTACCCAAGCACTCACGCTTGTCAGACGCTTGGTGGGACCATAGCGCATAGCAATGATCGGAGCATCAATAGGTAATGGTTCCTCGCTGTCGTCAGGCCAGTCTTCAAAGAAGTCCAGCTTGGTATTCCGCACATTGGGAAGATCTGATCGTCTTGCGTCTTTCTCTGCTTGGACGGCTTCGGCTTTGGCTTGGTCGCTTGCTTTCAGTCGATAGATTGCAATGTATATGTTTCGATTTTTTAAAGTGTTAGAGGGTGCATCTAAGAGCTTGTTGACACTGAACGGGCGGCTTGTACGGTTCTTTACCCACTGAATATGAGCTTTGATCAAACGATCTTCTGATACGGCCGCACCTTGCTGCCACAGGTGCTCAAACCATTCCTGCATCTGTATCAATTGTGATTGCTCGTGGACCAGCATTCCGGCTTCATGCCAACCTGCACATTCCACTCCTTCAAAGCCCAATCCATTCACAGATAGATTGGCAGACCCCACTATTGCGGCAGTTTCACTAATCGCGACCTTTGCATGGAGGTTGTCCAGCGTCAGGATCCGAATGCCGGGCTTTTCCTTGGCTAGCTCGATCAGCTCACGGATGACCTGTGGGTTGGTCCCGCCACTACCAAGGTTGCAAATTATTCGCAAGGACCGGCCCTTCCATGCTTTGGCAATAAGCGTTTGAGCACCTTCGCCCCAGAAAGCAACCGCTATTGATAAATCCCCGCTGCTTTCGATCAGGCTGCGAAACTGTTCTAGGTATTTTTTTGACGACAGGAACATCAGTTGCCCCGGAGAAGATTTAGAACCTACCAGCTTATCTGAAGGTGAGGGAGCTGTGATGATCCGCGATGGAAAGCGATACAGGGTCCCTTCGTCGTGTTCAGGTATGTTCGCTGCCTGGGCGACGACGGCTGGTTGTTACGAGGGTGAAGGCAGCTTAAAAAAAACGCTGGACAGCTCGAACGGTGGTGTTCTCTCAAATGACCGCTTTTGGGCCGTTTTCGGCCTGCCACGACTAACCGGCTTGGGTTGTTTTTTGCCATTGCTGCGGTGTTTTTCGAGCAGGTTCATCCGCAAGAGAATATCCACGCTGAGATAGATGAAGGCGAGCAAGCAAGCCTGGAGGGTTGCCTATCAGCTGCCGTCGTTGGTGACAGGCCGTAGTCGACCTAAGCGGACCTTCGCAGGCTATTAGTCAGCCAAGCTAGGAATGCCTGCCCGATGACATTATGCGAGTCTGCTCTCGCTAATCATCTATCGTTCGCCATGTCGGCGGCTCCCAACAGCGCATTAAGCTGGCTGCAGACGGTGGGAAAGCAGCGCTCATGCGCTGAATGGACTTGCGATGCGGTTGCCTTGCTCTGGTTCTGGACAATCACAGGCTCTCGGTGCTGAAGGGCTGCAATTCGTTGGGGGGATGCATCCGTCCTAACGGCGTAGATCCGAGTGCGAAGCTGTGCGGTCTCCGGTTATGATGTGGCACTTGGACACTGCTACGGAACAAGGATCGGAGTGGTAAATGCATAAGAAGGTTTTCGGGGCGCAGCGACAACAGCTACTTGACTGGCTGGCGACACACTGGCTTAGCGAAGGCCCACCCATATGCTTCATCCAAGGATCTCCAGGAGTCGGGAAGACTGCGCTTGCCGCCGATTTGTGCGAAGTCGCCAAGAGGGAGGGCACATTTTCAACCTGTTTCGAAGAGGTTACGAGTCGGCCCGATCCTTCGCTGACTGATCTCTTCATTGACCTAGCCGCCAACTTAAGCAGTCATTGCCATCTGCCCGATATGGAAGCGGCTCTGCTGACAGGTCGCGAAATGAACCTTCCCCGCGCGCTTGATCGTGCGCTTCGGAATAAGGTGCTCATCGTCATTGATGACATTCAGCGACTTTTCAAGAACGACACCGGAGAGCCAATCGAAGAGGTCGCAGCGGTTTTGTCTTCAATAGGATCTATCCGTGGACACCAAGGCCGGCTGCTGCTGCTGAGTGACCGTTTACTGGAGCAAGGACGCTGGTCGACTGATATACCAATCAAGAAGCTTGACGAACTGGAGGTCGATGACGCCGTCGGACTACTTGAGGATCGCCTGTCGGATGCAAAAATCCCTGATGCCGTCGAAGGCGAACGTAAGACAGACCTCGTCCAAGCGTTAGGAAGAAATCCGAGAGCCATCGAAACATTGGTTTCAACGCTTGCCTTTGAGTCGTTGGATGACGTAATCGGTCGCCACCCTGGATTCTGGTCTGTAGAAGACCGCAGCGTCTCCCGTGGTTTTTTGCTTAAGCTAGAAAAGGATTTACTAGAGCGCTCTATTTTAAGGCTGAGCCCTGAACACTACAGGCGACTGTTGCTGCTCAGTGTGCACAGGAAGAACTTTGAGCAAGCTGTGTTCCAATTGCTGTGCGACGGAAAGCGTGAGGAGAGTAGGCAGTTGGCTCACGCGCTTGTGGCTCACTTCCTCTTGAAGCATGTTGCAGGTTGGTACTCCGTTCAAGCAGTCGTACGGGAAATCGGGCTCGCGCACCTCAAAGATCATGAGTCCGACTTTAAGCAGGCGCACGCGCGAGCAGCCGAGTATTACGTTAGACCTCTAAAATCTCGCGATGTAAGTGGTTTCAATTCTCGCCTTGTTAACTCATTTGCTGAGGCTCGTTATCATCTTTACCACGCAGGCCGGAACGAAGAATTAAGGCAATTGCTTGTCCAAATGATGGATGTTGCCCTCGCGGAAATGTCCAGTTTTTCGCCCGTTCCGGGGCATCCGGATGTTCTAAATGAACGCATCGGAATACTCACTATTTTACTCGAAAATGACGCTCCGGGTGGCTTGCACTATTACATGGCTAGGTGTTTGCGGGCCCGTAATAAAACGGGTGATCTTCAGAGCGCGATCACGCACGCGCGTATATCGACATCTGGTCGCAGGGCTCCCGCAGATAACTGGGTGCTGTTGGCGCAACTTCTAGAGCAAAGTGGCGATAAGCCAAGGGCGATTGATACCATTTACAAAGCTCTGGACTCCGTTCCAATGCAAGACAAAAGATTTTCTCTATATCACTACGGAGGAGCACTTCTCGCGAGCGACAACAGATCATCAGATGCACTGATTTTACTGCAGGAAGGAATACTCAATGTTCCGGCCGAGAAAAATGTTGCGAACCTATACGCAAAAGCTGCTGATCTGTACATGGAACAGGACAGAGCGGAAATGGCGATCGGATTATTGCAAGAAGGCATCCGACGAGTCCCTGCGAAGCACAACTTAATTTGGCTCTACCGAGGGCTGACTCAAGCGTTCCTCAAAGAAGATCGGGTCTCGGATGCCAATGATCTACTGCATCAAGCAATTGCCAATCAAACCTTCGATGGTGTTGATTTGGAGGCGATCTGGGAGCTACAAAAGACTATCCCGACGAATAAGGCGACTCCCCCGCTGGGACGCCAAGCTCAGAGGATTGAACCGATCCTGCATGCGCGGGAGAATGGCTCTGTAAGTTCCGCAACCGAGAAAGAATATTCGAGTAAGCGAATTCTAGTGATGGCGACGGAGTGGACTGCAAAGCAGGGGGGACTTTCAACGTTCAATAGAGAACTCTGCACTTCATTGGCGAATCTAGGGCACGAAGTTATTTGTATCGTACCTGAAGCCCAACCAAGTGAGGTGGAGGCTGCCGGTCGCAAGAGTGTTCGACTTAAGGCGGCATCAAGGGTGACAGGCGCAGATGCTTTCAGTGGTTTGATGCGTAAGCTGCCGTTGGATGATTTTGTTCCTGATGTTGTAGTGGGGCATGGTCGTATCACAGGATATGCGGCTAAGGTTCAGCAGGAAGACTCATTTCCGGACGCTAAGCGAGTACATTTCGTTCATATGGCTCCTGGCGAAATCGAGTGGTACAAGGGGAAGGAGGATGCAGCCCAGACGGCAGAGCAACGTGAAGCAATTGAGCTAAATCTCTGTAAAGGGGCAGACTTAGTTGCGGCCGTTGGACCGCGCCTTCATCTGGAGTGCGGCAATCTGTTAGCCGCCCTCGAACCGTCCCCGAAACTGCACCAATATACCCCAGGCTTACACGATATCGTTTCTAGGAGTCCCCCTCCGGGTATTCTCTGCCTAGTCTTAGGCCGAGCCGAGGATATGGAGCTGAAGGGACTGGACATTGCCGCACTAGCCATGGCCAAACTATTGGATTCAGGGTCCGAGTTCGAGTCCCCGCCTGAGCTCGTTGTCCGGGGCGCTCCCTTGGGGACGGGGACGAGTCTAAGAGATACGCTTCGGAAGCTTGTCTATCCGAGCGATCTCTCCATCCGTGTCAAAGAGTATTCTGCAGACGTCGATGCCATTGAGCAGGATCTACGGCGTGCATCGGTTCTACTCATGCCATCTCGGCGAGAAGGTTTCGGCCTGGTGTCGCTGGAAGCTCTTCAAGTCGGAACGCCAATCCTAGTTAGCAATAAAAGTGGCTTTGCGGAATTTCTCAAGACTAAGATCACGAGCGCAAGTCAATTTCAGCAGTACGTTGTAAGAACGGTGGACGACTGCGAAGAATCTGCCGACGAGTGGTGCAAAGCGCTTGATTTCGTACTCAGAGATCGCAACGCGGCTTTTAAGCGGACAGTCGATCTGCAAAAAATAATGGACGGCCATACTTGGGAGGCCGCATCAGCAGAATTGCTTTCTGCGCTTTTCGCTGGGGCTGGCCTCTGACCCTCACTGGCAAGATTCCTGTTCAGAGCAGATAGCTTTGCTCTGACAACAGTGACCCAAAACGTACTGGGCGAAGGTCCGCTTTGGGCCGCAGACAAGCCGACCGGGCGCAGTGTCTCAAGGCAAAGGCTGATCAGTATTATTCGTTTGGCCCATAGGCAATCTTTGGCTGTTGCCCAATCGCTTCCAGATCAGCAGAGCGGTGAGTCGATAGTAATACCGGGTGGCGTCGGAGTGATCTTTCAGGTGCTGAGTGAGAAACCAGCGCACATGCTTGAGCCGCCAGGTCCAGGGATTGTCTCGCTGCCATCGCTGTTGAATGGTCGCTTGCATGATTCGGGCCTGGCGAAGGTGGCGTCGCTGAGTGGCCTTCGAGCCGGTCAGTACACCGCTCAGGAACAGCGTTATATCAAAGGGCTTGGTCACGCTCGACCTCCAATGTAGGCCGAAACCACATCGATCCGGTTATGCCCGAGCTCAACGCTGATCTGTTGGCGCGCCTGCTGATCAAGGTCGCGGTCAATGCGATAGCAATGGCCGCCGTTGACCGGGGCGGCGTGGCCCGTGAGCTGTTCGTAACGCTCGCAGGCGTAGGCCGCTCGCAGTTCATGGAAACCCTTCAGCCCGTGTTCATGCAGTGTTTCGCGGGCGGGGAGCACGGTCTGTTGCAGGAACGCGGCGTAGCTTTCGTCGCGGGCCAGCAAGTTGCGGCTACGGGGCGGCGATGCATGACAAGCCAACTGTAGCGCCGTCTTCACCTCTTCATTGGCCACGACCCATCGCGGCGCTGATGCACCTGAGCGGCCACCTTTGGTACCGTCCTGGATGTTGATGCGGCCTAAGTGTTCGGCTTCGCGGTGCAGACGTGGCAGGTCAGCCAGGATTGCTTCGCGCAGGCGCATACCGGTTGTTCCGGCCAACAGGACAATCGCGGCCACCCGCTCGTGTTGCTGTTCGCCAAGCGCCTCGAGTACTCGCCGCACCTGTTGGTGGTCTTGGCCATCCGGCGCACGGGTGCGTACGCTCGAGCGCTGTTGTCCCAACGCCTGACTCGGGCTGGCGATCCTCACGTCCTGATCACCGCGCAGCGCCGCGAGGGCTCGATTGACGCTGCTCAGGCGGTTCTGCGCGGTCGCGATGCAGAGTTCACCTTGCTGGATCTGCTGGCGCAGGTAAGCAGCGTAGTCTTGCAGCGTCCGTCGATCGATCTGGCGCGCATCGTTGTAACCGGGACCGTCCTCTGACCGACACCAACGCACGAATGCTTGCCAGCGATCGCTATGAGCTTTGACCGTGGCGAAGTGGCCGCCGCCAAACAAATCCTTTAGCGCTTGTGGGCTGGCGTAGCTCAGCTGGCGGCCATAGCCAAAGTTGCGACCATCACGCCGACCGACCAGGGCCATCGTCTTCACCGTTTTCGTTTGTTTGCAGAAAGAGCAGTAGGGCTTTCCAGTGGGGGCTGAGCCTGGCCAGTTGCTGCCAGTGTGTCGGGCGAATCAGGAGGGAGTTCCCGTGGTGTTGCAGCAGCGCCCCTTCCTCACGCAGTTGCTTTATCAGCAGAGTGATGTGGGCAGGTTCCAGGGGTGGTGTGGCGACTGCGGCGACAGTGGCGACAACCCGCGTCGTTTCTGGCCTGGCGCGTGGCGACAGGGTGGCGACTGAGGCGGCGACACACCGCGATTCTGGCTGCGGTTGATGTTGCGTCTGGTAGCGGCGCACCGCGTCATTGAGGCGAAACATGGCGAACCTCGAAAGTTTTTCCGTCGCGGCTGGTCAGCCAGCGATGAGTGATCAGCACGACCAATAAAGAGGCGGTATGGTCAGCGCTCTTACGGGCAAAACGAGGGCCGTTGCGATTGACGTCGCGAATGGTGAAGTGAGTCCAGCCTTTCTGTACCAGCCAGCGCAGCAGTCGATCCGCCTCTTCGCATCGGCTATTGACCGGCTCCTGTTCGGTCAGGCGCTGGATCTCGGCCAGGTAGTAATCCATCAGCGTGGAGGCGCGCTGTATGTGTGCTTCGTCCAACGCACTGGCCTCTTCCACCATGGCCAGCACACCTGCGATGCGCAGTACATTCGCCGCGGCTTTGCCTGCGACAGGCTGGACGCCGGCTAGCTCACCGAACTCGCCAGACTGGCACTCGATAGTGTCGTGAATATCAATCCAGGCACGCCGGGCACGGGCAGTCAGCTCCAGCGTGGCGGGATTGAGTGAGCCATCCTGGTGAAGCGACCAGGGCTGTTGCAGCAGGGCGGTGATCCGCTGTTGGTAGCGCTGGACCTTGGCATCCCGGCTCAGGTCAATCGCCTTGTAGAGCCGCTGGCCGGCCAGGCGCTCGGGCCAACTGATCAGGCAACGGCCGAGGATGCCTTGGCCATTGATCACCGGGTCTTTGAACAGATGATTGGCCAGGTAGGGTTGCAGCATCAGGTGCAGGCTGAGGCGGCGGTCATAGGCACGCAGGCTTTCTCCGGCCATGGAGCGGGCCCGGTCGATCGGGCTGCCATCCCACAATGTCGACAAGGTGGTGATCGCCTTAAGCAGATTCTCTTTGCTCATGGTGCTGCTGCCCAAGAACTGGCCACCTTCATCATTGAACAAGCCCATGCTGGGCAAGCCATGGCACAAGCTTTTGACCAGGGCCTCAATGGTCGGCTCGGCAATGATCAATCTCGGCGGTACCGGCTCGGATAGTCCACCGCCTTCCGTATCCGAGTGTTTCTTTGAGGTTTTGGGTTTGGCCATGATGCTGCTGGCTGCGCGATAGGCTTTGAGCTTTTCCGCATACAGGGTCCACTGCTGTCGTTCCCAGTCGCGCGCCGCTTTCAGTGCCAGCTGATCCACCGCACTTTTGCGATCACCCGAGGACGCCACCGTCAGTAGGTAGAGGGACAGCGGATAGGTTCGACCGTCGAGTTGGGCATTGGCATGACCCTGGCTCGCCAAGGCCGTGGTAGCCAGCACCGATTGTGCAGCCATGGCGCAGGGCACGCCGATCACTTCGGCCAGTCGTTCGACCGCAGGGCTCAACAGATCCCCGAGTGCTTCGACCGGGTAGGGCAGTGGCACCTGCTGGTATTCCAGCAATGGTTGTGGTGGCTCGAACGCTTCGCGCAGTTGCATCGCTATTCTCCTGAGATTATCGACTTCGTCCTCACTCATCCCGCCACGGTTGTTGAGTGTTATCAGGGCTCAAGGCCCCTGCGACCTGTGAGGTTTGTCCACTAACGTGGGACTGACGGCTCCTTACGGCCGGGAGCTTGGGCATCTCATGATCTGGCCTCCTGAACACTCCGAAGACGTGGGCGGGTGGAGGCTGCGCTGGCTGACGAGACCAATGCCGCGAGATCCAGAGTCGGGTGAAGGCAGTGATGCGATGACCGGGGCATGCCTGACTGTCAGTCAGGTGCAGTCCATTCCTTGGGCTGCGGCACCATCATCGGCATCGCTGTGGCGAGTGAGCATTCGGTGTTTGTCACGCCGATTGTCACGAGGGGGAAAGCCGCAAAGCCCCATGCGAGCGAGGCTGCAGCAATGTGAGATGCGCCCGTCTCTTTAGGGAGCAAAGAGACGGGCAAAAGGTTGGCGCAAGAAATGGCCAAGCGGATAAGTTGCTGCAGAACAGCCAGGAGGGGGCATGAGTTGCCGCAGTGGGCATTCTGGAAGAAGTGGCATCCATCACATCGCTGTGACCGTGCGAGCCGCCGGACGCTAATCGCACTTGGGGAGAACCACCACGATGTGGCGTAGCCTCAAAGGTTCTGGCTACCTGGGTACTGTCGAGGACAGCGCTGGTACGGTTCTGGTTTAGCGCTCGTTCTGCTTGCGGTCAACCGGATTTTGGGGGCGAATCTTGCGCCAATCGGTAGCGCTGGAAGACCTTGGAGACCGGTGGCTTTCCATGGCCGGGTGGTCGTTCGTCGGTTTTTAATGTGAGCCTGCGTCATTGCATGGACTTGACCACCCATTTGCATCGTCACTGACCAGTCAATTGCATTCGTGCTGATCAACCGTTTGCATTCGATTTGACCAGCACACGCCGTAGTGACGACCGGCGGAGAACGGCCAGGAGCTGACACTCACCAAGGCCTGCTTCGAACTCGTGTTACCGGTGTTGGATGCCGTGTGACCAGGCGTAGATCACCCCGGATGCTCGCCTTGCTACACAACAATAGGTGGGCGCAGATGGGCATCGAGGGTCAAGCCGAAGTTGAACTGCCTAGGGGACTACTCTCGAAACAGCCACGGGCTGCCAAAATGCATATCGCGTAGTTGTGCTCCTGCCAACATGCAATTAAATCTCTAGGCCATAGCTTGATGATGTCGCACGTGCTCCGTGAGCTTTCTAACGCGGCAGAGTGCACAAGACATCGGTTGCCGGCAATGCCGACACACCCTTAGCATCCTGACCCAGTTATTCCACTCGATGTGTACTGCTATATCGTTTGATCACATGATAAAGTCCGCCTCCAGGCCTCGGACGATCGTTGTAGATCACTCGCCAGGACGGACAACGGAAGGGCAAGGAAGATGAATGAAAACCAGGCAGTGCAGCGTATCCATGCCTACCTGACTCATGAGCTCGGATACCCCACCGAACTGATTCAACGAGAATACCAGACTAGTCGTAACGCGCGCCTGGACTTGGTCGTGATGCTGGACGGTCGCATTAGGATCGTCTGTGAAGCCAAGCGCCTCGACAATCTGCCTCGGGACTCCAGGCTACTTCCGTTCGACGCCCTGATCCGCCAGATCCAATTCGCGGCGATCGAAGTTGGGGCGCGTTTCTTCCTTGTGTCCGATGGCCAGCAGATGCTCTGGTTCGAGACTGACGAATCGGGCCGGCCCTTGCGGCTAGCGACGCCGAAGACCTATCGAGACATGGTCTATGGAGGCTCCGACAGTCAGTCCCGCGCCAGTCGGATAGCGGGAGTCAGACGCACTTTGCGCAACATACTGGAGCTCTCGCGCCAGCAACGGTGGTCGCCCGAAGCCCTAGCCCTAATCTTTTATGCGCACCTGCAGCGGCGACGCGGCCGCGAGATGTTCTGCGATTTGCTGGTCGGCGGTTCCCATTCGCAGGCGGCGCTTGCCGCGGCCCGGTCGGAATGGCCGGGTGCATCGGACACCGGTTTCGAAGAGACGCTTGCCTTCGTCGCCAGACAGGACCTAACTCCGCCGCGAGCCTACGAAGAAGCACTCGACCTGCTCAATACCTCGGCGCTGGACAAGCTCGCGCCCGCCGACGCGCTGCCGCTGCTCGACGAGATCCTGAGCCGCTATCCCAAGTCATCGGGAGCCACCCGATTGCCGCGCTGGACCGCGGATTTGCTTGTGCGCCTCGCAGACATCGAACCCGGCGACCGGGTGCTCGATCTTCATTGTGGCCTGGGCAACTTATCAGCAGCTGTGCGCCTAGCGGGAACCACACCGCCCTCGCACATGGTCCTGTTTGCTCGCCATGCGACTGATGCCATGTGGGCCTGCGTGCAGCAGTTGGTGTTCGGTGCCGACCTACCCTCGATCTCGATCGGCGATCCACTCAAGTCCACGCGACCTCCGCACCGGCGGGAGGATCTATCCGACCGCATTTTCGTAGCGCCGCCCTTTGGGCTGACCGTCCGTCATGAGAGATTCAGCGACCGGCAAGGCGGCGTGCTGTCGAGCTCGGAGGCTTATATTCACCATGCGCTAACGCGCCTGTCTCCCACGGGCCGGATCGTCGCGTTGCTACCGAACGGTCCACTGGGCAATCCTGACAGGTCTCAGCTGCAGGAACTCCTGCTGCGTAATGGGCTGCAGGCCGTGCTTGACGTAGGCACCTTCCAGCCCGATTCGGGCGTGGCAGCGAGCATCGTCGTGCTCGACAAGTCGGCGCCCACAAGGGACGTCCTTTTCTTTGCAAAAGCCCAGAATCGCCAGCAGCAGGACAGCTTCGACTGCACGTCATTACCCGGGCTGCCCCATGTCTTGGAGCGATTTAGGTCGTGGATGCAGAATTATGACGTCGGGGACGATGACCTCGGTCTGACCGCGACGGCGACGCCTGCGCAAGGCGTGCTGAGCGCCGGCCCGTATCTTGCGCGCCAAGCGCAACGTCAGCTTCCCCTCGCCTCCTTCAAGCATCATTCGCTGGAAAGCCTCGCTCTCGTGACCAAAGGCGGCGCCATCCGACGCTCGAAGGACGCTGGAGATGTCGTGTTCATTGGGCCTGGCGCGATACGTCCGTTGGAGATACAGCTGGACCCGATGGATCGAGCAGACGACGCCGAGGTGCAGCAATACCCCAAGGCGGTCGCCAACGAAGGCGACATCGTGATGAACGGTCTGAGCACCTATTTAGGTGCCGCTGCGCTCATCGAGAGTGGCCGGTTTCCCATCAACCGGCACATCTTCCGCATTCGCGTGTACAACGCGCTCGTGCTGCCAGAGTACCTCGCGATCGCGATCAACAGTCGCTATGTGCATGAGGCCTTAATTGCTCGCGCCGGCGGGAGCGTAATGACGATGCTGAGGTTAGAGGCCTTGAAACAGGTTTTGATCCCCGTGCCTCCTCAGAATATCCAGGCCGAGATTGTCCGTCGAGTCGCCTTTGCCAAGGAGGAACGCGACGTTGTCGAAAGGTCGCTCCAGCAGAAAGAGCAGGCGCTCTCGGTCCTTGTGCGTGATCTCGACCTTGGAGAGACGGTATGAAGTACCCCGTTCATGTCAGCGGCAGGGTGCTAGAGCGGACACTTGATACTGTGCTCGAACTCTTGGGCGGCTCGCAACACCTGCTGTTCGCTGCCATGGACCGGTTGACAGTGGGCACGCCTTCGCACGTCGTCGCGCCGACCGATCCCGCCGAATTCGGCAGGAAGAGAAACGAGATCGCGAGGATCTTCCAATCGCCGATGATGCTGCGAGGCCTAGCGATAGCGCTTCAACTGTTCGAGGAGGTCTACCGCGACGTCGACGAGCAAGGCGGCGTTCCGGGCTACCGGCCGCAAGATCTGCTGGATCGGCTGCGCATTGAGACAGAACAACCCGACGAAACAATCTCGCTTTCCACGGACATGCGTTGGATCGTGGAATGGCCTGTTCGCTTGCCGGCTGACGGACCGGAGACGCGCATGAGCTGCGAGTGGTTCGCTCGTCCCTGGGGCGCTGTCGTGCCGCCCTACGTCGTCAACTACCTCTCAAGCGCTGCGACGGCGCGACGGCAGAAGCGCAACGACGCTGCCGTGGCGCTGCTATCGATTGCGGCCGAGGCGACGCTGCGCGACGTCCTTTCGAGCCACGGCTATTCCTTCACGCACGGTGCGGTATCAAAGGACGTCTACGCCTACAGCCGCGCGCAGGTCACCGCGGACACCGCAACGGGCACCTACATCGTGAAGTTCCACGACCCGATGCCATTAGGCGTCACCGATTTCAGCGACTCGTTTGCCGATGCACCGGTAGAGATAAAGCTGAAACGCGTGCTGAAGAACATGAGCGGAACGCGCGTCGATCTCAACATCGTCGCGCCGAATCCACTCCACGAGCACTGGACAACCGCGACGGTGGAAACGGCCGGAGTTCCAACCGTTGGCGGCCTCGGCGTAGCGCTGGAGATCGCCCGGAACCAGCTAGCCTGCGTTACGGCGGAAGACCTCGCCCTGGATTTCGACGAAGTGCTGCAGGCGGTCCGGAACAACCTAGTGCACCTGTCGGGCGCGGCGCTCGATACACCGCTTCCGCGCTTCGACGTCCTCCAGAGCGGCTTCGCCTTGCGGGATTTCCTATTGAACGACCTACTGGTGCAGGATTTTGTCGCCGCCATCTCCAGGTTCGTCACGACCCAATACGTCAAGCTTCGTCACTCCGGGACGCTCTACACCTGAGCTGCTCAGAGAACACGCCGTCGACGATGCTAGGGGCGATTCAAGGTGCCCGGCAGATGGTAACATCTTGCCGATTTCCCCCAGCCTTGGGGAAATTCGCGGCCCAGGGTTAGCACGGTTTCAATCGGTCTGCTAGCGAACAAGCTTTAGCTATTTAAGGGAGAGCTGCCTGGAACGGACGGCCATCTCAAATCACACGGTTTGCGCTATGCGGGAACTACCCAACGAGGTCCTATGAGCACAGGTGATCTTCAGCTGCGCTCGGTCAGCCAGCTAATGACCGAGTCGTTCTTCATCCCCGCTTACCAGCGTGGCTATCGCTGGACCTCTCGGCAAGTTACTGAGTTGCTTGACGATGTGGCCGCTTTCACAGAAAGGAAAAGGCAGGTTCAGGGAGAGTTTTACTGCCTGCAGCCAATCGTCGTTACACAACGCAACGGCCACTGGGAACTCATTGATGGGCAGCAACGGCTTACCACGATCTTCCTGATCCTCTCCTATTTCAACAACCGCTTGGTAGCTGACGAGCGCAAGACTCTGTTCGCACTCAACTACGAGACTCGTCAGAACAGCGCGAGCTATCTGCGCACCCTCGACGAAGAGCTACATGAGGAGAACATCGATTTTTTCCATATCTGGCAGGCGTACCAAGCCGTTCGCGATTGGTTCAAGCCTAGGAGCAACCGGCTGAACTACATCGAGGCCGCCTTTCTGAATGAGGTCAGAGTCATCTGGTACGAGGTTGACCAGTCCGTCGAGCCGATTGACGTATTCACGCGCCTGAATGTTGGAAAAATCCCGCTCACGAACGCGGAGCTTGTGAAGGCCCTGTTCTTGCGAGGTGGCAATTTCGACGGTGAAGGAATACGCGCCAAGCAATTGCAGCAGTTGAGGATTGCCCAGGACTGGGATGAGATCGAGCGACGTCTGCAGGAAGAGGCTTTTTGGTACTTCTTGGCCAATCGACAACAAGAAGCGAATCGGATTGACCTAGTCCTTGGGTTACGGGCCGACGAACTACAGCAGGTTGCGAATCGCTGGGATACCAACAGCCTGTTCCTTGCATTCAACACGCATCTAACTGAAAAGCAGGACGCGGTTACAAGCGAGTGGGACGCAGTAAAACGAATGTTTCTGCAACTCGACGAGTGGTTCAGGGACCGGTTCTTGTATCACATTGTTGGCTTTCTCCTAAGCCAAGACGTCAAAGTGGGACAGATACGCGACCTCGCGCGAAGCTCTGGTTCCAAGACAGCCTTTCGAGCTGCGCTCAAGGCAGAAGTGTTCAAGCGGGTCTTTGGTAAATCTCGAAGCGTCGCGGGTGAAAGCGATTTGGCCCGGTTCGTTGAAGACCACGTCGCGCAGTTGGACTATGAGTCGCATCGTGAGTCCATCCGCCGTCTGCTCCTGCTGTTCAACATCGCTTCGTTACTGGAACTCGGCGATAGCGGGCCGTGGTTCCCTTTCGACCACTTTAAGAAAGATCAGTGGGACTTGGAACATATTCGCTCGGTAAAGTCTGACATGCCTCAGCGTATTGACGCCCAAAAAGCCTGGCTCGGACAGGCTGTCGAATACTTCTCCGAGCCCGAGTTGGCAGCGGTAGGCCGTGTCCCCCCCACATCCGAGCAGGAGCTGGTTGAGCGCTTGCGGACGCTGCGTGACAAGGAGCCCTTCGACGCTTCCGCATTTGAAGTTGCGTTCAACGACGTCATAGATCGCTACGATCCGGGTTCAGATATTGAAGTCGACAACAGCATTGGTAACTTGACACTGCTTGACGCTGGTACAAACCGAAGCTACGGGAACGCTATCTTCCCTCACAAGCGGCGCAAACTCATCGCGCTGGACAAGGCGGGGCGCTTCGTTCCGCCTTGTACAAAAAATGCCTTCCTGAAGTACTACAGCACCAAGATCGACGAAATGCTGGTCTGGAGTCGAGTAGATGCGAAGGAGCACCAGCACGCACTCAGTAGTACGCTGGTTCGCTTTTTCACATATAACGGAGCATGCGCATGAGCGAGGCACGGCAGCATTCATTCGCGACGCTCTTCTCAAGCGTAGATGGCGTTGAAATCCCTATCATCCAACGTGACTACGCCCAAGGCCGCAAGCAGTCCACCGACGTTTTGGATGGCTTTCTGACATCGTTGTGGGACGCATTGAACAGTGAGCACGAGTACGGGCTTGATCTCGACTTCATCTATGGAACATTCGAGGACGGCGCAGGCAGGGTGCTCTCGCTACTTGACGGCCAGCAGCGCCTAACAACTCTGTTCCTCCTGCACTGGTACACCGCAATGTGCGAGGGGCAACTGGAAGATTTCAGGGGGCGCTGGACAAAAGGCGGACGCTCTAGGTTCACCTATGCCACGCGGCCTAGTTCTGCTGAGTTCTTCGATGCGCTCGCAAACGCCGTCATTGCGCCCCCAGCGGACGGGAAGCATTGGAACGGCAAACTCTCGGCACACTTGGTCGACAGCAATTGGTTCTTCCTGTCGTGGCGCAGCGATCCTACTGTCGCGGCTTGTCTGACCACACTCAACTCCATTGCCCAGAAGTTTGGTGTCACTAGAGGCCTGTATGCGCGACTCGTGGATGAGCAGCAGCCCAAGATTACTTTCCACTTTCTCGACTTGGAGCGCTTCGGCCTGACCGACGATCTGTACATTAAAATGAATGCCCGGGGCAAACCGCTCACGCCCTTCGAGCATTTTAAGGCATGGCTTGTCAGGAGTGTGGCGTCAGAGCCTTGGGCCCGCAGATTCGATCTAGCAATGGACCAGAAGTGGATGGACCTTTTCTGGCGCCTTGCCTCCCAGAAAAAGGGCATAGCCATTGGGCAAGCGGTTGACGAGCTTTACCTTCGCTTCATGTACGTGATGGCATTCTTCGACTCCTGTAATCGAATCGAGCGTGCTTATGGCGCATCAAGATCGACAATAGAATGGATCACGAAGTTGCGCCATGCGCGCGGCTACATCCCGCTGCGGGAACTCGAGGCCCAAGGGGCATTCAATCCCTCGAGTGCGCAAGTCGTCTCGGTGGTATTGGACCACTTCTGCGACACTGCCTCGGCGTCAGATCTGAAAACGCTGGAGAAAGCACTGGCACCTAACAGCGATTACCTCGATCTAATAAGACTGTTCTGCGTGGTTGCTTGGGTGGATAGTCCCGCGGCGAAGTCAGGCTCGCCTGAACTGGAGATAGAGCGGTCTAGATGGGATCGCATCACCTCAAACCTTCTCGCTAACCATCGTGTCGACGATGTCTACATAGCCATCCTTGCTGTCAAAGGGGTGCAGGCCCTGGCTTCTCACGTCGGAAATCTGTACGAATCGCTATCCAAAGCGATCGAGCCTCCCGCCGGCTTCAGTGGCGAGCAGGCAAAGGAAGAAGTGCGCAAGGTGGGACTGATTGTTGAAGATCCGACACGGGAGGCCTCGTTTATTGAAGCGGAGGCACATCCATACTTGCAAGGAAAAATTGGGTTTCTGCTTGACTTCAGCACTCCATCCGACGGGCCACTTGACCTTGACGCATTTGCCCGCTACTCGGAGCGAGCTAGAGCCGTCCTCGATGAGGGCGTGCGCGCCTCCACAGATCACCTTCTTGAGCGTGCTTTGTTGTCCATGGACGACTACCTGATTGGGCGTGGATCGTCCAAGTTCTCCTTCTGCCAACCGGATGCTGGTACCTATCGTGACAGGTCGGAGAATTGGTTGAGGGTGATCGGCCGGCGCGAGTTCCAGAATCTGCTCGACCGCATCGAAGGCAATGCGAATGCTGCGCTGCAGCAAATCATCGAGACTGCAGTCTGCACGGATTGGCGGAGGTATGTCGTCGCGGAGCCGCAGCTTATTGACTATTGCGGGGAACGTCTCATACACCGTGAAGAATCAGGTGACATTTATTTGTTGTCACGCAAGCGCCTTTCCGGGTACCACGCGGAGCTAAGTAGTTACGCTCTGTTCCTTGCGCTGAAACGTTCGAAAGGTGCATTGCCGGGAATGACTTACTACTACTCTGAGACCTATGACGACACCCAACCCGCACTTGTGCTTCAAGGCTCTCAGGAGTTGAGAGTCAGCTACGGTGCTGGCGCCTGGCAGTGCAGTGGCCCAACCGGACTGGCACCGCTCCCTGAGCTCTTGCTGAAGTTCATGGGCGAGCATTGCTTCATCGCGGCGAGAGACTAGCTTGGAGGCTCACTGGGCGGTGAGCTGAGGGACTCTGACGGCCAAAAGGAGTCGGTCTCGAACGGCAGCTTTCGCCAATAGCGGACGCTCAGGAACGACCGTTTCCGACCCATACAGTGCGACCTCTACGCTACGCAGTTAGCGGCCTGGGTCGAAATTGGACCGGAATATTGGTTAAATTGCCCCCTCGCCTTATTGGCTGGCTGGCTGGCTGGCTGGCTGGCGGTTGCAGTAGGCCCTATGAGCAGATTCCCTGGAGGCATCCGAAAATAGAAGGCTCAATGACATCATCCTGATATATTGGTTTGGAGAATACCTGGCCCGTTTCGACTCTTCACCTCAAATCCATGCACAGCTTTTCAGCCAAAAGATTTTGAAATGGAATATTCAGTTATGAAACCATTAAGGCGCTCAATTCAAAGTAGCATTCACAGTGTAAAACCACCGGAGAGCGACCCTGAGTTTGAGGATATCTGTCTAGATCTTTTCAAATTCATACTGAAAGATCATAACGTACAGATACATAACAAAATAAGCCCTAGCTATGTAACTTACAAAGGCACGAAAGGAGACAGACAGTATGGGTTTGACATCAAATGCAAGGCAAGCCTAGCCGTAGCTCAATGCAAACTTGTTGAGGGCTTATATCCCAGCGACTTAGAGCAAGAACTTACTAAGCTCAAAAAATATCAAGGAGTTGTATCTCACTATTTTTTTCTTATTTCGAATGACAGAGTGAAATCCTCACTTCAAGTTTGGGTAGATGAAAAAAACAGTGAAACAGAAGAGAAGGCAAACGAAGATAAACGGTTCCCGGTCGAGCCGGCTGTCCGTCTTCCTTGGTTTCACATAATTGGCTGGACCGAGATCAGAAACTACCTTCTAGAAAGCACCCTGCTTTCACTTAAGTGGGGGGCTTTACAAAGCCTCACCAATAAATACCCTTACCTTCATGGTCTAGATATAAGCCGACTTAAAATCGCAGTCGAAAATATTTACCAAGCTAGCGAAAGCCTCTCCTGCTCCATAGCCGTTTCAGGTTGTGAAAGCTTAACTAGCCAGCTAAACCATAATGAAATCTCCCAACTTGGCCGTTCATCAAGAGTCAGCTCATTTACGCTTAATGGAGTTTCAGATTTTATCAAGCTTTACGAAGAAGCCCATAAAATCGCGCAAACCTATCACGGCACACTTAAGAAGCTAGAGTCCGAAGATCCTATAACTTATGAAGAAGGTTTGAGTCAGCTAAACACTCTTTCTTTATACTCTGCGAGAATATTCGCCCTTCAGTATTTGCGAAGAGCATATCTTGCCGCCCTCGATTTGAATGACATACTATTTCGAGATGAAGGCTACTATCACGAGGAAACTTATGGAGAGGAAGGCGAGGGTGGCTTTGACGAATTTTTGACCGGATATTTGCTTTTCAATTTTAGTAATCCTGATGAAAATGATAGTCCGTGGTATATCAACCCAACACCAGTTCAAGAATCAGCCTCTACACTTGTTAAGATGTTGCAAAATATTCATATATATCAGGCCGAGTGAGGTTTTCAAGCAGTCCGAGAGCCCTTCTATAAGAATGCGTTATTTTTGAAGCGGTGTACGCTAGTGCCTACATCTGCAATCGTCTGATTTTGGTCCATTGCCACCGCATTAGAATAGGGATTCGAAGCCCTTCGGTAGCTCATCCGGACCGCTCACTCTGGGCGAATATTTAAACAAAAGGAATGTTGGGATAATGTGGAAATTTTCTGGAAATATTCAATATGCCTGCGATTGCTGTAGTTACAGTGATTCGATATCAATTGAGGACTTTGATATTGAATGTGTCGGCGGATCAGAAAGAGGCATGGGTCAAGAAAATATTTATGAGGTTTTTTATGAGTTCGATTGCATAAAATGCAAAGATACGATCTTCCTGAGTTTTGAAGTTTCAGAATATCCTGAAGGTCTATTAAATTTCGTCATCAATAACTCAAAAGGTGTAGAAACACTTGGTGAGCCTTGCATCGAGCATCTTAGGGAAATATACAGCGCGGAGGATCTGCTACTATTTTACGAGTCAATACAAGAGCTAGTAATCACATTACAAATGAGTCCGGTTCTGGTGCGAGAAATCACAGCGAGAGAGTTCGAAGAGGTCGTAACTGAAATTTTCAGAGCAAAGGGATTTGAGGTCGATTTAACTCAGAGAACCGCCGATGGGGGTAAAGATATAATTGCAATACATACGGACTCACTTGGCATTCGCAACAAATACTTCATTGAGTGCAAGCGCTATGCAGAGGATAATAAAATTGGCGTAGCATTGGTAAGAGCGCTGCAAGGAGTGAAAAATACAAAAGATGGACCGAATAAAACAATTTTAGTTACAACTTCTACATTTACATCTGGAGCCAAAAAATTTGTCGAGCATGAAACGTCAAGCAAATGGGATGTGACTTTGGCGGATTATGACGTATTAGTTCGATGGCTGAATGATTACAAAGAGGTATAGAGACCGGTAGTAGATACTCAAAACGGGAGCCAAAATCCCAAGCCAGTAACCGTATGTTTTTGAGTTCGGTTAGAGAGCTTAAGTCGGATCGTTTTCACCTTCTGAACGTCTGCTTCTGGCCGGTTGAGCCCTTCAGTACTTGGCTGACGCACTCGCACTGAGTGGCACCCGCTGACACCCATCAACTGCAAACGGCTGGTCAGCGCGAATCCAAATAACTGGTCAGTGGCAATGCAATTAGGTGGTCAAGTGAGATGCAATTACGCAGAGCCCATGCGAGTGGGAATGCGGAGCCTTCCCGCTCCGTGGGCTTGGCCGAGAAGCCCAAGAGTGAGGCTTGCAACGGCGACAGTCGCCACTTTTGTCGCCATGCTGCAGGCCAGGTATTGCGCGGGTTGTCGCCGGTGTCGCCGGTGTCGCCGGTGTCGCCGGTGTGCGCCAAATCAACCATCACTCCATCTAAGGAGTCATTTTCGGTTACCGGCGGCGTCCGGCGAGCGCTCACCGTATCGGCACGACGTTGTGGTCCCTGGTTTGATTGATCGCAGATGCCGACAGGTTTCCAGTGGCCGCTTTCTGGATGTGCTCACTCCACCAAGCCATCATCGGACGCCGGCGCTCAATGTAGTCCGCTCGGTTGTAAGCGCTTCGGACTTCGTCCTTGTCGACATGCGCCAGCGCGACTTCGATCAGCTCCGGATCCCACCCATGCTCGTTCAGGATGGTGCTGGCCATGGAGCGCATACCATGGCTGACCAAGCGGTCCTGGAAGCCCATGCGTTTCAACGCCATGTTGGCGGTCTGGCTGTTGGCGTGGGTGCGCGGGTTTCTATCTGCCGGGAACACGTATTCCCTATGGCCGCTGAGGGACTTGAGCGTCTCCAGTAACGCGAGTACCTGTTCGGTCAGCGGGATGGTATGCGGACGCCGCTTTTTCATGCGCTCCGGCGGGATGGTCCAGATGCGTTTGTCGAAGTCGATATCTGCCCATCGGGTGGTAGCCGCTTCGGCAGGACGGGTCATGGTGTGCAGTTGCCATTCGATCAGGCAGCGGGTGATCCGCTTGATGCTGGCGTTCGCGATTTCGATCATGAGCTCGGAAAGCTCATCGGGTCGTAGAGCGGCCATGTTCTGTTTCTTGGGTTTCTTAAATACTGCGCGAATGCCACTGAGGGGGTTCGCAAAGATCAGTCCTGAATTGACCCCATAGGTCATGATTTCGTTGAGCCGTTGGCTCAATCGCTTCACTGTCTCGAGGCTGCCTTTGGCCTCGATTGGGCGAAGCAGTTCGATGACCATTGGTGCGCTGATTTTTGAAAGCGGAGTTGTTTTCAGGTCTGGAAATAAATGCAGCGTGAGCGACCGCCAAATATCCTCGGCGTAGGCCGGCGTGACCGAGTCTTTCTTAAGCTCGAACCAGGCGGTGGCCACGTTCTCGAAGGTGTGTTCCGTTTCTGCGCGCTTGGCCTCACTCAGCGTATCGCGCTGCACCTTCGGATCGATGCCTTGGGCGAGCAGCTCGCGTGCTTCGACCGCCATCTTTCGGGCGTTCGCCAGTGACAGTTCGGGGTAGGTGCCCAATCCCATGTTGATGCGGTTCTTGGTCACCGGTTCACGGTAATTGAAATTCCACAGCAGAGAGCCATTGCTGCGTACACGGAGCTGCAAACCGTCACCGTCGGTAAGGACATAATCCTTGGACGCGGGTTTGACTCCCTTGAGCTGCCGATCGGAGAGGCGGAGGGTTTGAGCAGGCATGAGATTTTCCTCAGGCTCTGATTTGGTATTCCAAAGATTAGCACCGGATGGCCTGGAATACCGTTTGGAATACCCGAATGGCTGGAACTCAAAAAATCTCAGAAGACCGCAAAAGCGCTGGAAGCCGCGTATTTACTGGATCGCAGGCACAAAAAAAGACGTCCGTGGACGTCTTTGTTTGATCATTTGGTGGAGCCGGGGGGATTTGAACCCCCGTCCGCCAGTACTCCGCTGTCGGTACTACATGCGTAGCCGTGTCTATTAAGTTAACCCTCAGCGACCCGACGGGCAGGGTGCTTTGGGCGAGTTGTGTAAGTTTTAGCCGCTTCGTCCACAACGTACTGCACGGCGATTCCGTTCTATATGACAATCACTTTGGGTTTACGGACATCCCCTAATGATTGCTGGACCCGAAGGTACCAGAAGCTCAGGATCTAAGGCTGCTTACGCAGCGATAGCGAATTCCTGGCCGTAGTTTTCGTCATTGGCAACTATAGAAGTTGCAACAGTGGATTTACGAGTTCTGTTACCAACTCGGCATGCACCTAAAGTTTCGCAACCGGCGTCGAATCCTAAACGGCCCCGAACCTGTCGCTCCATGAGTCTGTGGGAGCGGCAGGCATGTGCAGAGTGTACGCCAATCTGCCGGCAAGGCCAACCCGCAGGTTGGCCTGCTTATCGGTCACTTGTTGGTGCCGTCGGACGTCTTTCTGATTTCCAGGATGGTTTGCTGGGTTTCAGCAACGCAGTCGTCAATTTTGCCTGCTGCCTTGAGTGCCTTTGCCTTTGTCACGCTGGCCGTCACACGGGCATTGAGGTCGGCCGATGACTGGTACTGCGTTTGGGCATTTTCAATGGTTTTGATATTGGCTTCACACAGGTCGTCCGGCTTGTCGGCGGCGAACGAAGTGGAGGCCATCATCGAGGCAGTAACGAACAGACCTAACAGTGCAGAACGCTTCATAAGTATCTCCTTGAACTGAGGATCCAGACTTCGCTGGCCGTCAGGACGGACAACCGAATGGAGGAAAAGCCCCGACTTCGGGGCTTGTTCTGTGGACTGCGGTCGTTCGCCAGGGTTCTATTTTTCTTCAGGTCACCCTGGCCTGGGTCACTCGATCCACCAGGTAGACCAGCCCGTGGTAGTCGATTGCACCGTGTTGCGTAAGACCAATCTCACAGGTGCGGCTGGTGGAAATCCCTTCGCTGCAATGCTGCACCGCGTCCTTCAACGAGCGCAGCGAGTGGGCGTTCAGCTCGGGTGTGGTGAAGCCCTTGTCGCCGGCGAAACCGCAGCAATGGATGCCTTCGGGGATGACCACATTTTTGCTGCATTTGCGCGCCAGGTCGATCAGCGCCTGGCTTTCGCCGAGGTGCTGCGTGCTGCAGGTGACGTGTACGGCGATGGGCGCCTCCTGGGGGATGAAGTCGAGACGCTCCATCAAATGGGTACGGATGAAGCGCACCGGGTCATACAGGTCCAGGCGCACGTCACCAAGATCCTGGACCAACCGCAGCGTGCAGGGGCTGGTGTCGCAGTAGATGGGGTCGAGCCCGCCGCGACTGGCATGCAGCAGTGCGCCGATCAGTTCCTGGCGTTTGTGCTCGGCTTGTTCGGCGTAGCCTTTGGACGCGAAAGGCTGGCCGCAGCAAAGGCTGTCCACGTTGTCGGGAAAGACGACTTGGTAGCCGGCTTTTTCCAGCAGCCGTTGGGTCTTTTCATACAGCGACATCTGCTCTTTATCGTCGGCCGCCGGGCCCATGACCCGCGATACGCAAGCCGCCAGGTACACCACGCGCGGGCGTTCGTCCGACACGGTAGGGCTGAAACGGATGGCCTTTTCCGGCTGGGGCATGGCGTTGGTCCACTGTGGGACCTGGCCTTTGGACAGTCGCGTCAACGAAGCCGACAGTTTCGCCAGGCGGGGGGCGCCTAGCAGCATGCGCGCACCGTTGGCGACGTGCAGGGCGAAGCGTGCGCCTTGCAGCGTAGTGGCGAAATTTCCTTCAATCCAGTTAGCGGTTTTCGTCTTCGTCGCGTCACGGCTGCGCAGTTTTTTCACCAGCTCGCCGGTATTGATGCCTACCGGGCAACGTTGCGCACACAGGCCGGTGGCGGCGCAGGTGTCGATGCCCTGGTATTGGTAGGCACGCTCCAGTTCGGTGGTGTCCGTGCCGGCGCGTTTTTTCGCTTGGATATCCCGCCAGATGACGATGCGTTGGCGCGGGCTCAAGGTCAGGTCTTTGGACGGGCACACCGGCTCGCAGAAGCCGCATTCGATGCACTTGTCCACGATTTCATCGGCGGCTGGCAGCGGTTTGAGGTGCTTGAGGTGGATCTGCGGATCTTCGCTGAGCACCACGTCCGGGTTGAGGATGCCATTGGGGTCGAGCAGTCGCTTGAGCTGCCACATCAACTGGTAGGCATCGCTGCCCCATTCCAGCTCGACGAACGGCGCCATGTTGCGCCCGGTGCCGTGCTCGGCTTTCAGCGAGCCGCCGAACTCCACTGCCACCAAGTGCGCCACGTCATCCATGAACGCCTGGTAGCGTTCGACTTCTTCGGCGCTGTTGAAGCCCTGGGTGAAGACGAAGTGCAGATTGCCTTCCAACGCGTGTCCGAAAAGGATCGCTTCGTCGTAGTGATGTTTGTCGAACAACTCGATCAGGCGGTTCACGCCGAGGGCCAGTTGTTCCACCGGAAAGGTCACGTCTTCGATGATCACCGTGGTCCCGGTTTTGCGTACCGCCCCCACGGCTGGAAAGGTGTCTTTGCGGATCGCCCAGAGGCGGGCGTTTTCCCGTGGGTCTTCGGTAAAGTCGACCTGTTTTTCCACCGGGAAGCCGGCCAGGGAGGTCATGATCCGGGCCAACTGCTCTTGTAGTAACGACGATGAAGCCGCGCGGGATTCGATCAGCAAGGCGCAGGCATTAATCGACAGATGTTGTACGAAATCCGGCATGCCCGGTTTGTCCTGCACCGAGCGCAGGCTGCGGCGGTCCAGCAGTTCCACGGCCGATACCGGTTGGCTTTTCAGCACGGTGACGGCGTTGCAGCAGGTTTCCACATCTGGGAATACGATCAGCGCCGAAGCCTTGTTCGGATGGTCGATGACGGTGTTGTAGGTCACTGCACTGATGAAGCCGAGGGTGCCTTCGGAGCCCACCAACAGGTGGCTCAAGATATCCACAGGCTCGTCGAAATCCACCAGGGCATTGAGTGATAGGCCGGTGGTATTTTTCAGACGGTATTTGTGGCGAATTCGGGCGGCCAATTCGGTGTTGGCGCGGGTTTCGCGACCGAGGGTGGCGAGGCGTTCCAGCAGTTCGCCATGGCTTGTACGAAAAGCCGCCACGCTGTTGTCGTCTTCTGTGTCCAGGCGTGTGCCATCGGCCAGTACCAGGCGGATGCCGGCCAGGGTGTGATAGGTGTTCTGCGCGGTGCCGCAGCACATGCCGCTGGCGTTGTTGGCGACGATGCCGCCGATCTTGCAGGCGTTGATCGACGCCGGGTCAGGGCCGATCTTGCGCCCGAACGGGGCCAGCCAGGCGTTGGCCTGGGCGCCGATCACGCCGGGCTGCAAACGAATCTGCGTGCCTTGCTCGCGAATCTCGCGACCGTTCCAGTTATCCCCCAGCACAATCAGTACCGAGTCGCTGATGGCTTGGCCGGACAGGCTGGTGCCGGCGGCGCGGAACGTGACCGGGACCTGGTCCCGTTGGGCGAGTTTCAGCAGGGCAATCACTTCATCTTCGGACTCGACGCGTACCACCAGTTTCGGAATCAGCCGATAGAAACTGGCGTCGGTGCCGAAGGCCAAGGTCGACAAGGGATCGTCGAAACGTCGCGTCTGTGGGATCAGCTGTTGGACGTCGCGCAGGAAAGGGGCCGGAAGGGTCATTGGTCCTCCAGAATCAAGACCACCAGATCCTTCGGACCATGGGCGCCGTAAGCCAGGACTTGCTCGATGTCGGCGGTTTTCGACGGGCCGGACACCAGCAGGGCATTGGTGGGCATGCCTTGGGCCCATTCGAATTCCTGTTGAACTTCATAAAAGTTGTCGCGGATTTCGCTGGCCTTGAGCAGGGCGAAATGCACCGGTGGCACCAGGCTCATCAGTCGTGGCTCTTCCCGCGTCGGCCAGAGAATCAGGCTGCCGGTGGCGGCGATGGCGCCGAGGGTTCCGGTGAGGCTGGCCGGGGTGTCGTTGAACAACTCGGCTTTCCATTCCTCTATGGGGCGGTCGTAAGCCTTGAGGGTTGGCAGGCCCGGATTGTTCGCCCAGAACTGTGCGATTTTTTTCCCGTGTGGGGTGGTCGGGGCGATGAGCAGGCTCGGCAATTGACGGTCGCGCAGCAATTGCGCCAGCAGGGCCGGCCAGCCGTTCTCGGACGTCAGATGGATTTCCGTGTGGACCGCCTCCATCAGCTTGCGCAATTGCGGGATACGTTCCTCGGGCGCATAGCGATAGGTTTGCGTCACCAGTTCGACATCGAAGTTGTCGGCAACCGGCGTGGCGCCCGTCAGGCTTTTACGCAGCTTGGCGAGGATATTGTTCTTGGCGCTCATCGGCGGTCTCCCTGCTGGTTCAGGTGTTCGCGAGCCAGGTCATGCAATGAGCGGGCGGCGGGTTGGGGGGCGCTGTGGTTCTGGGTCCATGGGCCGACGTTTTTGGGTGTCAGGGCGCGCAGGCGCGTGGCGAGGAACCCGAACAGCCGGTACAGCCGCGGCGAGCTGTTGAGCCAGGCCCAGGCATTCCAGATGAAACGCTCCTTGGCCGAGTATTTACTGCCCTGGCCGCGCATCACCTGGTTAGGGCTGTCCGGCGCCTTGACGTTTTCTTCCCGCAGCCGCCGCAGTAGCGCGGGGATCGGGATTTTCACCGGGCACACTTCACCGCAGGCGCCGCACAGCGAAGACGCGCTCGGGTGGTCCGGCACCTTGGCCAGGCCGACCATGTGCGGTGTGATGATTTTTCCGATAGGCCCCGGGTACACCTCGCCGTAGGCATGGCCGCCGATTCGGGTATAGACCGGGCAATGATTCATACAGGCGCCGCAGCGAATGCAGTTCAGCGTCTGGCGCAGTTCGCTGTCGGCAAACGCCTGGCTGCGACCGTTATCGAGCAGGACCAGGTGGACTTCCTGGGGACCGTCCAGCTCATCGGCCTTGCGTGGCCCGGAGATCATGTTGACGTAGGTCGTGATGGGCTGGCCGAGGGCCGAGCGGGTCAGCAGCGAGAGCAGTGGCACGACATCGCGCAGGTTCTCCACCACCTTTTCAATGCCGGTCACGGCGATGTGCACCGGCGGCACGGTGGTGGACATCCGTCCGTTGCCTTCGTTTTCCACCAGCAGCAGCGTGCCGGTTTCGGCGACGGCGAAGTTGACGCCGGAGACGCCGATGTCGGCTTCGAAGAATTTCTGCCGCAATACCTTGCGGCCGATCTGAATGAGTTGGTCGACGTCCTTGGTGTACTCCACGCCGAGTTTGTCGTGGAACAAGGACGCGACCTGACCGGCATTCTTGTGGATCGCCGGCATAATGATGTGTGAAGGCTTCTCGTGGTCGAGCTGGACGATGTATTCCCCCATGTCGGATTCGAGGCATTCAATGTCCCGAGCCTCGAGGAAATGGTTCATCTCCATCTCTTCGCTGACCATCGATTTGCCCTTGATCACTTGCCGCGCCTCGTGAGCGCGGATGATCGAGAGGACGATGCCATTGGCTTCGTCCACCGTCTCCGCCCAGTGCACGTTCACACCGTTGCGGGTCAGGTTGGTTTCAAGTCGCTCGAGCAGGTCGGGCAGCTTGGATAACGCACGGGCGCGGACGGCATTGCCCAGCACCCGCAGGTGTTCTCGTTCGTGGGCATCGCTGAAGGACGCTGCCCGCTTGGTCATCAGTGAATCCATCGCGCTGCGAAAGTTGTTTCGCAGTTGCGTGTCGTCCAGGGCCTTGTGGGCCCGGGCGCGAAAATCTTGCTGCGCCTCAATCGGTACTTCAACGGTCGGGATCAGCGTCGGCGTGCTCATGCGGCACCTCCGGTTCGCTGCCAGAGGAAGCTCGCCAGGTGCTTGCCGCGCAACGCCTCCTGCTGCTTTTCCAGCGCGCCGTTGATGTTCATCAAGCAGCCGCAGTCGGCGCTGACGACCTGATGTGCGCCGGATTCCTTCAGCGCCTGGGTCTTGTCGGCCACCATCGCGCCGGAAATATCCGGCATGCGGACGCTGAACGTCCCACCAAACCCACAGCACTCGCTTTCGTGGCTGTGTTCGACTCGCTCCACGTTACGCAACTGCGCCAACAACGCGCGGCCGTGCAAGTGGGTATTCATCTCACGCCGTGCCGAGCAAGACGTATGCAGCGCGACCTTCACCGGCTCGCCGCTGTCGTTCAACCGCACCTTGCAGACCAGCAGCAGGAACTCGGCCAATTCATAGGTCCGGGCCGCCAGGGCCTGCACCTGCTTGAGGGTTTCCGGCTCGTCCTTGAACAGGTCGGCGTAATGCTCGCGCAGCATGCCGGCGCAGGACCCCGAGGGCACCACCACCGGATAGTCTTCGGCAAACAGGGCCAGTTGCGCCCGTGCCACCGTCCGCGCCTGTTCGGTGTATCCCGAGGTGTAGGCCGGTTGTCCGCAGCAACTTTGCCCTTGCGGGTAGTCCACCCGGATCCCTTCGCGTTCCAGCAGATGAATCGCATCCATCCCGGCTTCGGGATAGAACAGGTCCACCACGCACGTGCCGAACAGGTAGACCCGACGCGGCTTCTCGCTGGGGTACTGCCGAGGCTCGGGCAAGGGCGGGGCGACACGGGTCGCGTTCGGTACGGCGTTGTAAAAAAGCTCGCTCATCAGGCGTGTCTCCGGGTGGTCCCGGTTATCCGTCCGCTGAGGCTGCTGAATATAGCCAGGAAATCTTTCAGCAGCCTTGCAGACCCGGTTGTGAATAGCAGACGCCGAATCACGGTTCGGCGTCGGTTTTTCCAGTATTGCGTGTAGGACTCAATGAACCAGCATGCCGGTGAACCAGTAGGCCTGGGCCAGGGTGATCAGACCGACAATCGTTGCAAAGAATAGGCTGTGTTTGAGGGTGAAACGGAACAGATCCGATTCCTTGCCCACCAGCCCGGTCGCCGCGCAGGCCACCGCGATCGATTGTGGCGAAATCATCTTGCCGGTCACGCCGCCGCTGGTGTTGGCCGCGACGAGCAGGGTGTCGTTGACGCCGATCTGGTGCGCGGTGGTGGCTTGCAACGAGCTGAACAGCGCGTTGGATGAGGTATCGGAACCGGTCAGGAACACGCCCAGCCAACCCAGGAATGGCGAGAAGAACGGGAACGCTGCGCCCGTGCCGGCCAGCACCAGGGCCATGGTCGACGACATGCCCGAGTAGTTGGTGACGAAGGCGAAGGCCAGCACCATGCCGATGGACAGGATCGGCCAGCGCAGCTCGAACAGTGTTTCTTTAAAAGTGGTAAGACCAGTTTTGATGTTGATCTTCAGCACCAGCATCGAGATCAGTGCGGAGAAGAAAATCGCTGTGCCGGTGGCGGAAACAGGATCGAGCTTGAACACGGCCGGAATGGCGGTGGGGTTGATCACGATGGGGGCGACTTTGATTACCATCTGGTCCAGGTATGGGATGGCGAAGTTGAACACCCAGCCGTACATCGAGCCGCCCGCGGCGAACATGGCCTTGAACGGCTTGAGGGTCCAGATCGTCACCAGCACGGTCAGGATCAGGAACGGCGACCAAGCCTTGATGATTTCCCCAAGGCTGTAGGGCGAAGCCACGGTGCTGCGCGGCTGGCCGAAACCGCCGACACTGGCGGTGACCGCTGCGCTGGAAGTCGCGCCGGCAATCTGGGCGCCAGCGGTGCGCTTGGGCTGCCAGACTTTCAGGAACAGGGTCAGGGAAATCAGGCTGGCCAGGGCCGAGGTGATGTCCGGCAGTTCCGGGCCGATGAAGTTGGAGGTGAAGTACTGGGTGATGGCGAAGCTCAAGCCGGCCACCAGGGCTGCTGGCCAGGTTTCCCGCACGCCGCGCAGGCCGTCCATCATGAACACCAGCCAGAACGGCACGAACAGCGACAGCAGGGGCAGTTGACGACCGGTCATGGCGCCGATCTTGAAGGCATCGATCCCCGTGACCTGGCCGGCCACGATGATCGGAATGCCCAGGGCGCCGAACGCCACCGGGGCCGTGTTGGCGATCAGGCACAGGCCCGCGGCGTACAGGGGGTTGAAGCCCAGGCCGACCAGCAGCGCGGCGGTGATCGCCACCGGTGCACCGAAGCCGGCAGCACCTTCCAGGAATGCGCCGAAGCAGAAACCGATCAACAGCACTTGCAGGCGCTGGTCATCGGTAATCGACAGCACCGAGCTGCGAATCACCTCGAACTGGCCGCTCTTGACGGTCAGTTTGTAGAGAAACACCGCGGCGACGATGATCCAGGCGATGGGCCACAGGCCGTAGGCAAAGCCATAGCCGGCGGCGGCGAAGGCCATGTCCGCGGGCATGTTGAACGCAAAAATCGCCACGGCAATCGCCAGGGCCAAGGTGATGCTGCCGGCCACGTGCCCCTTGAGGCGAAACACCGCCAAGGCCAGGAAGAAAAATACGATGGGAATAACGGCCGCGAGTGCGGACAAGCCGAGGCTGCCGAGCGGGCTGTAGAGCTGTTGCCAGGTTTGCATCATGGGTGGGCCCCTAATTGTTGTTGGTCAGGCACTGGTCAGCGGTTTTGGTTAATTGGTAATACCAATTTACAAGCGCTGTTGGCTAGGGTAAAAGCCTTGGTTGTCGTGTGTCAATTTGCCGCCCTGAAACTTTCGTCGAATAAGCGGTGCGGACGGCATCTGATCCGTCCGAACAAATGGTTTTTGGTGGGTGTGGGCACGGCCCGGATGGGCCAGAATAGAGAGCCCGGCGAGCCGTCGGGATCGTGGAGAATTGAGTTATGGGGTTTGATCAGATTCGTCAGCGCCGTTTGTCTGACGATATTGTCGAGCGGCTTGAGGGCATGATCCTTGAGGGCACGCTGAAGTCCGGCGAGCGCCTGCCGGCCGAACGGACCCTGGCCGAACAGTTCGGCGTGTCACGTCCTTCGTTGCGCGAGGCGATCCAGAAACTGGCCGCCAAGGGCTTGCTCGTCAGTCGCCAGGGCGGCGGTAACTATGTCGTCGAGTCACTGGGCTCGACATTCAGCGATCCGCTGCTGCAACTGCTGGAAAGCAATCCCGAAGCGCAACGTGACTTGCTGGAATTTCGCCACACCCTGGAGGCATCTTGTGCGTATTACGCGGCACAACGGGCCACGGATGTGGATCGCGAGCGGCTGACGGCAGCCTTCGACGAGCTGCAGGATTGTTATTCGCGCCATGACGAGGTCAGCCGGGCGGAGGAGGGGGCGGCGGATGCCCGGTTCCATCTGGCGATCGCCGAGGCCAGCCATAACGCAGTCTTGCTGCATACCATTCGCGGCTTGTTCGACCTGCTCAAGCGCAACGTCGTCACCAACATCGGCGGCATGTACAAGCAGCGCAGTGAAACCCGCGACATGCTGATCAGCCAGCACCGGGAATTGTACCAAGCCATTATGGACGGGCATGCCGAACAGGCGCGGGAAGTGTCCAGCCGACATATCTTGTACGTGCAGGAAGTCTTGGAAGAGGTGCGCCAGGAAGTGCAGCGGGTGGCGCGGGCGGAGCGGCGCAAGGGGATGTGAACGTGCTCGTGAAAGCGGTCAGTCTGCCCCATCAATGTTGAATGAGTCGACGCCATCGCGAGCAAGCTCGCTCCTACAATTGGATCTTCGGTGAACGCAGGGTTTGCGTATCGCCGTGATCCTGTGGGAGCGAGCTTGCTCGCGATAACGGTCCCAAGGACGAAAGAATCAGTCTTCCTTGCCCTTGTTACGCACCGCACGCTGCAGCTCGCGGCCGGCGTCGCGTTCGCGCTCGGTATCGCGCTTGTCGTACTCCTTCTTGCCCTTGCCCAGGGCAATTTCGCACTTGATCAGGTGCTTGCTCCAGTACAACGACGTGCAGACGCAGGTGTAGCCCTTCTGCTGCACGGAGGCGAAGAGCTTTTCCAGCTCGCGCTTGTTGAGCAGCAGCTTGCGCGAGCGCACCGGGTCGGCAATCACGTGGGTGCTGGCGGTGGTCAGCGGCGTGATATGACTGCCCAGCAGCCAGGCCTCGCCATCCTTGAGCAGCACGTAGCTGTCGACCAGTTGCGCCTTGCCGGCACGCAAGCTCTTTACTTCCCAGCCGGCCAGGACCATGCCAGCTTCGAAACGCTGTTCGATGAAGTAATCGTGTCGCGCCTTTTTATTTTGCGCGATGGTCCCTGTGGGGTGTTTCTTCTGTTTAGCCATAGGGGCGGCATTATAGGCAGTTGCGGGCGTGTCGGCTACGGTGAACCTGCGTGCTTGAGCACGTTGAGTGAATCCCGGACAATGCGGCCTCTTTTTTGAACGCTTGGGCGTGATCACGATGTCGACAGACAAGGTTTCTGTCCACGGCAGTTGGGCTAGCCGCTGGGTCTTCATACTCGCGGCGACCGGTTCGGCCGTGGGGCTGGGTAGTATCTGGAAGTTTCCGTACATGGTCGGCGTCTACGGTGGCGGCGCCTTCGTATTGATGTTCCTGGCGTGCATCGCGTTGATCGGCGCACCGGTGATGCTGGCCGAGACCCTGATCGGGCGTCGAGCCCGGCAAAGCCCGGCCAATGCCCTGAAGGTACTGGCGGTAGAGGCTGGCCATTCGACCAAGTGGTCGTGGGGCGCCTTCGCCGGGATGATCACGGCGCTGTTGATCCTGTCTTTCTATAGCGTGGTCGGTGGCTGGTCCCTGGACTACATCATCGACATGGGGCGCGGGGATTTCCAAGGGGCCACGCCGGACCAGGTGGGTGCCTACTTCGGCAATGTGATCGCCGATCCCTGGAGGCTGACCCTCTGGCACACGATCTTCATGGTCCTCTCGGCGGTGGTGATTGCCCGGGGCGTGGTGGCCGGGCTTGAGCGCAGCCTGCGGATCATGATGCCGTTGCTGTTCGTGATGATCCTGGTGCTGCTGGGCTACAGCATGACCACCGGGCATTTTCTGGAGGGCGTGCATTTCATGTTCGACTTCCAGCCGGAGAAAGTCCTGGATGGCCTGCTGCCGGCCATGGGGCATGCGTTTTTCTCCCTGAGCGTCGGGGTCGGTTCGATCATGATCTACGGCGCCTACATGCCCAAGAACGCCTCCCTGACCCGAACCGTCGTTGGCGTCGCGCTGCTGGACACTTTCGTGTCGCTGCTGGCGGGGGTGGCATTGTTTCCGATTGTGTTCGCCGCGGGCCTGAACCCCAGCGAGGGACCGGGGTTGATGTTTGTCAGCCTGCCCTTCGCCTTCGGCAGCATGGCTTTCGGCCAAGTGATGGGTGTGGTGTTTTTTGTGCTGGTGGCCATCGCGGCCTGGAGTTCGGCCATTTCCCTGCTGGAGCCCATGGTGGCTTACTTGGTCGAGCGGACCCGCATCAGTCGCGCCTGGGTGACTTTCTGGCTGGCTTTCACTTGCTGGTTTGTCGGCCTGGGTACGGTGTTTTCCTTCAATATATGGAAGCAAGCGAAGTTTTTCGTGAACGAAGGTGGGTTGTTCCATCTCTATCAGTGGGGGGCGACCGGAGGGCTGGATTTCTTCGGCGTGATTGATTTCTTCACATCACGCATCATGCTGCCATTGGGTGGCTTGTGTTTCGTGGTGTTTGCAGGATGGGTCATGGGGCGAGAAGCGGTGCGTGATGAACTGTCGCTGCGCAGCCCGGTATTGTTTGCCTTGAGCCTGTTCTTGATGCGCTATGTGGCGCCCATCGGCATTCTCGTAGTGTTTGCCGCCCAGCTGTGGAAGTGACGCTTACATGACGACACATATTCAACGCTCGGCCTTGCTGCCTTACCCGGCGCAGGCGCTGTATGACCTGGTCAACGATGTGGCGAGCTACCCGGAGTTCTTGCCGTGGTGCTCATCCGCCGAGGTGCTGGAAAGCTCCGAAACCCAGATGCGCGCCAGCCTCAACATTGCCAAGAGTGGCTTGAGCCAGCGCTTCGTCACGCGTAATACGCTGGTGCCGGGGCAGTCCATCGAAATGAACCTGGAAGAGGGGCCCTTCAATCAGCTCCACGGCGTCTGGGTGTTCAAGCCGTTGGGTGAAAAGGCCTGCAAGATCAGCCTGGACCTGTCGTTCGACTACGCCGGTCCGCTGGTGCGAGCGACGTTGGGGCCGTTGTTCAATCAGGCCGCCAATACGCTGGTTGACGCGTTCTGCCAGCGGGCCAAGCAGAATGCAGAGCTCAAGCGTTGATTGAGATAGAAGTGGTGTATGCCGCGGCGGACCGCCAGGTCTTGCGCACATGTGTGGTGCGGGAAGGCACCAGTGTGCGTGCGGCACTGCTGGGCTCGGGGATTGCCGATGCATTCCCGGAGCTGGACCTGGCGACGTGCCCGGTAGGGATTTTTGGCAAGGTGGTTGCCGATCCGGCGAATCAAGTGGTGCAAGCGGCGGATCGATTGGAGATTTATCGACCTTTGCTGGCTGATCCGAAGGAAATTCGTCGTCTGCGCGCGGCCAAGGCTGCCCTGGCGCGACAATCGGAGCAATGACCTGGTCTGGATCGCAGGCAATAAAAAACCCGGCATGCCGGGTTTTTTCATGTCGCAATTTATTGCGGCGAGGTGTCCAGGGGCTCTGGTGTCGGGACCGGTACGGTCTCGACTTTGTCCACGTCCTTCTGGATCTGGTCCAGCAACGAACCTGGCTTGGCCGGTTTTTCCGGTTTCGGCTGTTCGGCATTCTGGGTCGGATCGGTCACGGTGGTGCCGCTGTCCTTGCCCATGATGGCCTCGTCGCGGCTCACGCCAGGCATGAAATCCCCCGACAGGCTGACGAGTTGGTCATTGGGGCTAAAGATAACGCTGATGCGTTCCTGCTGGCGCTCACCGCCGCCTGGCTGCAAGCTGTACAGATAATCCCAGCGATCGGCATGGAACGTGTCGGTCAGCAGAGGGTTACCCATGATAAACCGTACTTGCCGGCGGGTCATTCCCGGGCGTAACTGGTCTATCATGTCCTGCGTGACGACATTGCCCTGCTGGATGTCGATTTTGTAAACCCCGGGGAATGAACAACCGGCGAGTGCGAGCAGTCCCACAAAGGTGAAACTGGTTAGCAAGAGCTTGGTGTTTTGCATCGGTGGGCGACTTCCACTATCTTGGCTGGGACAACGTAAACGCCGATCATACCCGCATTAAGAGAAGCTGCGAAGCAGCATCGCGAGAAAGCTGACCATGGTTGAAAATAGCGAACTACGCAAAGCCGGCCTCAAAGTGACCCTGCCACGGGTCAAGATTCTACAAATGCTCGATTCCGCAGAGCAACGCCACATGAGTGCCGAGGACGTCTACAAGGCGCTTATGGAGGCTGGTGAGGACGTCGGTCTGGCCACGGTTTACCGTGTTCTGACCCAGTTCGAGGCAGCTGGCCTTGTGGTGCGACACAACTTCGACGGAGGCCATGCGGTCTTCGAGCTGGACGACGGCAAGCATCACGACCATATGGTCAACGTCGAGACCAGCGAAGTCATCGAATTCTTCGACGAAGAAATCGAGCGGCTGCAGAAGGCAATCGTCGACAAGTATGGTTTCGAGATGGTCGATCACAATCTTGTACTGTACGTACGCAAGAAAAAATAAGCATGTCGCGCGGACTTGAGGTTCGCGAAACGAACGAAGGCGACCCCAGGGTCGCCTTCGTGCTGTCTGTCGTTCTCAGATTTTCGCAGTAACGACCATTTTTTTCGCGTGGGCCAGGGATTCCTTGGTGAGGTCGATACCCCCGAGCATTCGCGCCACTTCTTCCACTCGCTCGTTTTTGTTGAGCTTGGACACGGCGGTGCGAGTCGCGTCCTCGCCACGCACTTTGTGCACGAATAAATGCTGGTGTCCCTGGGCGGCGACCTGGGGCAGGTGAGTGACGGTCAGCACCTGGCCGCGTTCCCCCAGTCGGCGCAGCAGTTGGCCGACAATTTCCGCGGTTGGGCCGCCGATGCCCACGTCCACTTCGTCGAATACCAGTGTCGGCACGCGTGAGGTCTGCGCGGTGATGACCTGGATGGCCAGGCTGATTCGCGACAACTCACCGCCGGAGGCGACTTTGGCCAGGCCCTTGAGCGGTTGCCCGGGGTTGGCGCTGACCAGCAGTTCCACCTGTTCCAGCCCATTGGGTTGGAGCTCGTCACCGGCGTTGGGGCGCAATTCGATGGTGAAGCGTCCGCCCGGCATGCCCAGGCGCTGGATCTCCTGCTCCACGGCGCTGGTCAGCCCTGTCGCGGCCTGGCGCCGCAATTCACTGAGCTCCTTGGCCTTTTCCTGGTAATGACGGGCATAGGAAGCCAGTTCATCCCCCAGGCGCTCGATGGATTCATCGTTGGCGTTCAGGGTTTCCAGTTCTTCCAGCAGGCGCTGCTGGAGTTCGGCAACGTCGGTTGGCTGGATACGGTGCTTGCGCGCCAGCGTATAGATGGTGTCCAGGCGCTCTTCCAGGTACTGCAGGCGGGCCGGGTCGGCATCGAAATGATCGAGGAAGCGGTTCAGTTCCCCAACGGCTTCCTCGACCTGGATCTGCGCGCTCGTCAGCAGGTTGGTCGCTTCGTTCAGGGCACCCACCGAATTGTTCACGCTGGAGAGTCGGTTCAGGCTCGCCGTCAGGGCATTGAGGACATTGCCCGAGTCGCTCTCGCTGCATTGTTCGACCACTTGGCGGCAGATGCCCAGCAGGGTTTCGGCGTTGGTCAGGTTCTTGTGTTCCTGCTCCAGTTCTTCCAGTTCATTTTCACCCAGGGACAGGTTTTCCAGTTCTTCGAGCTGGTAGCTCAATAGCTGGTGACGGGCACGCTGTTCGTCGCCGGAGTTGGAAAGGCGATCGAGCTCCTGACGGGTCTGCCGCCAGCGTTGGGCGGCCAGCTGGACTTGCCGGGCCAGGTCGGTGGCGCCGGCGTATTCATCCAGCAGGCGACGATGGGTATCGGTCTTGAGCAGGGATTGGTGCTCATGCTGGCTGTGGATGTCGATCAACAGTTCGCCAAGGGCCTTGAGATCGCCCAGGGGGCAGGGCGTGCCGTTGATGTAGCCTCGGGAGCGGCCTTCGGCGGTGATGACTCGGCGCAGGATGCACAGGCCGTCGGTGTCCAGGTCGCGTTCGGCCAGCCAGGCGCTGGCCTCGGGGATGTCGACCAGGTCGAACGTCGCCAGGATGTCGGCCTTGTCCGCTCCGGGGCGCACCACGCCGCTGTCGGCGCGGTCGCCCAGCGTCAGGCCCAGGGCGTCGAGCATGATCGACTTGCCCGCGCCGGTTTCACCGGTGATCACGCTCATGCCTCGATCGAGTTCGAGGTCCAGATGTTCGACGATGGCGTAGTTGTGTACGGACAGGTGCACCAGCATAAGGCCGCTCCCAGGCTTTAGGTCTGGTTATTTATACAGTGTTTTGTTTCGGCCTGACAATGCCCGCGCTTAGCTCGATTTGCTTGGGAAAGTGATTTTCTTAGCGCAGCGAGGAATGATTATGCAGCTGCTTTTTGTAAGGTTAATTCGTCAGGTGGCCCTTGAAGCTGGAAAACCCGGCCCCATATACCGGGGCAGAAGCGCGAGTCGAGCTCGCGGACGAAGTTGAAAGGAGAAATTCTATGGCTGACGAACAGACGCAGGACACGCAAAATCTAGACGCCAATCAGGCCTCCCAGGATTCCGGTGAGGACCTGACGGCACGTGTACAAGTGCTCGAGGAGCAACTGGCCGGTGCGCAGGATCAGGCGTTGCGTGTAGCCGCCGACCTGCAGAATGTCCGCCGTCGCGCCGAGCAAGATGTAGAAAAGGCTCATAAATTCGCCCTGGAGCGTTTTGCCAGCGACCTGCTGCCGATCATCGACAGCCTGGAGCGCGGCCTGGAGCTGTCCAACCCGGACGACGAGAACATCCGTCCGATGCGTGAAGGCATCGAGCTGACCCTGAAGATGTTCCAGGACACCCTCAAGCGTTATCAGCTCGAAGCCCTTGATCCCCATGGCGAGCCCTTCAATGCCGAACATCACCAGGCCATGGCGATGCAGGAAAGTGCCGACGTCGAGCCAAACAGTGTTTTGAAGGTTTTCCAGAAGGGCTATCTGCTGAATGGCCGTCTGTTGCGCCCGGCCATGGTCGTGGTCAGCAAGGCACCGGCACCGGTTTCGCCTTCTATTGACGAGCAGGCTTGAAATCGGGCGCAGCGGCCCCATCTATAAGTCAAGCGTTTAAGTGCTACCGCAGTTAGCCACCACTGCTGCGGCAACAAAATCCAAGTTCCGGGAGAGTTAACATGGGCAAGATTATCGGCATCGACCTGGGGACCACCAACTCGTGCGTCTCCGTGCTGGAAAACGGCAAGGCCAAGGTTATTGAAAACGCTGAAGGCGCGCGTACCACGCCGTCGATCATCGCGTACGCCAATGATGGCGAAATTCTGGTTGGCCAGTCGGCCAAGCGTCAGGCAGTGACCAATCCGCATAACACCCTGTACGCGGTGAAGCGTCTGATCGGTCGCAAGTTCGACGAAGAAGTCGTTCAGAAAGACATCAAGATGGTGCCTTACAAAATCGCCAAGGCTGACAACGGCGACGCCTGGGTTGAAGTGAACGGCCAGAAAATGGCACCGCCACAGATCTCGGCCGAGATCCTCAAGAAAATGAAGAAAACCGCCGAAGACTACCTCGGCGAAGCGGTGACCGAGGCGGTCATCACGGTTCCTGCCTATTTCAACGATAGCCAGCGCCAGGCGACCAAAGACGCCGGCCGCATCGCGGGCCTGGACGTAAAACGTATTATCAACGAACCGACCGCGGCCGCTCTGGCCTACGGTATGGACAAGGCCAAGGGCGACCACACCGTGATCGTCTATGACCTGGGTGGCGGTACCTTCGACGTCTCCGTGATCGAGATCGCTGAAGTCGACGGCGAACACCAGTTCGAAGTACTGGCAACCAACGGTGACACGTTCCTCGGTGGTGAAGACTTCGACATCCGCCTGATCGACTACCTCGTCGACGAGTTCAAGAAAGAAAGCGGCATGAACCTCAAGGGTGACCCGCTGGCCATGCAGCGCCTGAAAGAAGCCGCTGAAAAAGCCAAGATCGAACTGTCCTCGAGCCAGTCGACCGACGTGAACCTGCCGTACATCACCGCAGATGCCACCGGTCCTAAGCACCTGAACGTAAAAATCTCCCGCGCCAAGCTCGAAGCGCTGGTGGAAGACCTGGTTCAGCGCACCATCGAACCTTGCCGCATTGCGATGAAAGACGCCGGTATCGACGTTGGCTCGATCAACGACGTGATCCTGGTGGGCGGCCAGACCCGTATGCCGCTGGTTCAGAAGCTGGTCACCGACTTCTTCGGCAAAGAAGCCCGCAAGGACGTGAACCCGGACGAAGCCGTTGCCATGGGTGCTGCCATCCAGGGCGCTGTTCTGGCCGGTGACGTGAAGGACGTTCTGCTGCTCGACGTCAGCCCGCTGACCCTGGGTATCGAAACCATGGGTGGCGTGATGACTGCGCTGATCGAGAAAAACACCACGATTCCTACCAAGAAATCCCAGGTGTTCTCGACGGCCGACGACAACCAGGGCGCCGTGACCATCCACGTGCTGCAGGGTGAGCGCAAGCAGGCTGCCCAGAACAAATCCCTGGGCAAGTTCGACCTGGCCGAGATTCCACCAGCGCCACGTGGCGTGCCACAAATCGAAGTGACTTTCGACATCGACGCCAACGGCATCCTGCACGTCGGCGCGAAAGACAAGGCCACCGGCAAGACCCAGTCGATCGTGATCAAGGCCAACTCCGGTCTGTCCGAGGAAGAGATTCAGCAGATGGTTCGCGATGCTGAAGTCAACGCCGAGGAAGACCGCAAGTTCGAAGAGCTGGCCAGCGCCCGCAACCAGGGCGATGCCCTGGTGCACTCGACCCGCAAGATGATCGCCGATGCTGGCGAGAAAGTGACCGCGGAAGAGAAAACCGCCATCGAAGCGGCCGTGGTTGCCCTGGAAGCCGCTGTGAAAGGCGACGACAAGGCGGCCATCGAGGCGAAGATCGAAGAGCTGTCCAAGGTCTCCGCACCAGTGGCTCAGAAGATGTACGCCGAGCAGGCTCAGCCCGCTGAAGGCGCGGCTGCCCAGGGCGAATCGGCCGAAAAAGCCGACGACGTCGTGGATGCCGAGTTCGAAGAAGTGAAAGACCACAAGTAATCGCTTGTTGGTCGGCCGGTTGACTGCACTTGTGCGGTGGCTGGTAGGATGTCGCCGCGCGGGGGCTTGCTCCCGCGTTGGCGTGTCTGGAGCTAGGGAATTTTTACAGCATGCGACAGTGTTCGGATGTTGGCGGTGCGTTCGGGAATGCTCCTGCTTTCCGGCGATGGGCACTGCGTTTTGGCCGGGGCCCTGGCTGAAATATTTAAAGACCAGGATCGTTGAATTGACGTGAGTTGGGTCCGGGCCTGTATTGGGGCTCAACGAGTTTGGCAAGGCTCAGGAGAGGTTTGCCGGACGTCCTATAAGAGTGCAAAGACTAATGGCGAAGCGTGATTTTTACGAAGTATTGGGTGTCGAGCGGGGGGCCAGCGAGGCGGAGCTGAAAAAGGCTTATCGTCGCCTGGCGATGAAGCACCACCCGGACCGTAATCCCGGCGATAAAGCGTCGGAAGAGATGTTCAAGGAAGCCAACGAGGCTTACGAAGTTCTGTCCGATTCCAGCAAGCGCGCGGCCTACGACCAGTATGGGCATGCCGGTGTCGACCCAAGCATGGGCGGCGGCGGTGCCGGTTTCGGCGGCCAGAACTTCTCCGATATTTTCGGCGATGTGTTCAGCGATTTCTTCGGCGGCGGTCGCGGCGGTGCCCGTGGGGGCGCCCAGCGTGGCAGCGATTTGCGCTACACGTTGGAGCTGAACCTGGAAGAAGCGGTGCGTGGTACCACCGTCAATATCCGTGTACCGACATTGGTCAACTGCAAGCCGTGCGATGGCTCGGGTGCAAAGAAGGGCTCCTCGCCCGTGACTTGCCCGACTTGCGGCGGCATCGGCCAGGTTCGCATGCAGCAGGGCTTCTTCTCGGTCCAGCAGACCTGCCCGCGTTGCCATGGCCAAGGCAAGATCATTTCCGACCCGTGCGACTCCTGCCATGGCGAAGGGCGTGTCGAAGAGTACAAGACGCTGTCGGTCAAAGTGCCGGCCGGTGTCGACACCGGTGACCGCATTCGCCTGTCCGGCGAAGGCGAGGCGGGTGCCCAGGGCGGTCCGACTGGCGACCTGTATGTGGTCATCAACGTGCGCGAGCATGCGATTTTCCAGCGCGACGGCAAGCACCTGTTCTGCGAAGTGCCGATCAGCTTCGTCGACGCGGCCTTGGGTGGCGAGCTCGAGATCCCGACCCTCGACGGTCGCGTCAAGCTGAAAATTCCCGAGGGCACGCAGACCGGCAAACAGTTCCGGATTCGTGGCAAAGGCGTTGCGCCAGTGCGTGGCGGTGGTGCGGGCGACCTGATGTGCCGTGTGGCGGTGGAGACGCCGGTCAACCTGAGTCGGCGTCAGCGTGAGCTGTTGGAAGAGTTCCGCGGCACGCTGGCGGATGACAACAGCCACTCCCCGAAAACCACCGGTTGGTTCGAAGGCGTGAAGCGCTTCTTCGGCGACCTGTAAGGAGTTCGCATGCGACGTATAGCTGTGATGGGCGCTGCGGGGCGCATGGGCAAGGCGCTGGTCGAGGCGGTGCAGCAGCGCTCGCCGCTCTCCGGCCTGACGGCGGCCATCGTTCGGCCCGACAGTACGTTGGTGGGCGCCGATGCTGGCGAGCTGGCTTCGCTGGGGCGTATCGGCGTGCCGATGTCCGGCGGCCTGGAGAAGGTGCTGGACGAGTTCGATGTGCTGATCGACTTCACCCTGCCGGACGTGATGCTGAAAAACCTCGCGATCTGCCGCAAGCATGGCAAGGCCATGGTGATCGGCACCACGGGGCTGGATGTTGCGCAAAAGCAATTGCTGGCCGAAGCGGGCAACGACATCGCAATCGTGTTCGCGGCGAACTTCAGCGTGGGCGTGAACCTGTCGCTGAAGCTGCTGGACATGGCGGCCCGGGTCTTGGGCGACGATGCCGATATCGAAATCATCGAAGCGCATCACCGGCACAAGATCGACGCACCTTCCGGAACGGCCTTGCGCATGGGTGAGGTGATTGCCGATGCGCTGGGGCGTGATCTGCAGAAAGTCGCCGTGTACGGGCGTGAAGGGCATACCGGTGCCCGCGAGCGCGACACCATCGGTTTCGCCACAGTGCGCGGTGGTGATGTGGTAGGTGATCACACGGTGTTGTTCGCCACTGAAGGCGAGCGCCTGGAGATCACCCACAAGGCCTCCAGCCGGATGACCTTCGCCAAGGGCGCCGTGCGTGCCGCGCTGTGGCTGGATGGCCGCGAGCCTGGCTTGTACGACATGCAGGACGTTCTCGACCTGCGTTGATGCCATTGAAGGCGGGGTTCAGGTTATACTGCGCCCCGTTTTACACCGCTTCGCGACGGCCTGTCGCATTCCCCTGCCTTTAAGGCTCATTAGCGGTGGACCAAAAAAGCCTTTTTCTGTAAGCTACAGCTTTAGTGTGTCCACTAAAAGCGCGCAGAATAATTCAGTGAACAAGCGGGGTGACGTGTCCATACGTCACTCCGCTTTTTTACAACCTGCGATCGCCCTTTCAGGCTTTATTTACGGGAGGTCTTCTTGACTAAGCCAGCCATACTCGCCCTTGCTGATGGCAGCATTTTTCGCGGCGAAGCCATTGGAGCCGACGGTCAGACCGTTGGTGAGGTGGTGTTTAACACCGCAATGACCGGCTATCAGGAAATTCTTACCGATCCTTCCTACGCCCAGCAAATCGTTACCCTGACTTACCCGCACATCGGCAACACTGGCACCACGCCGGAAGACGCCGAGTCCGATCGTGTCTGGTCCGCCGGCCTGGTCATCCGTGACTTGCCGCTGGTAGCGAGCAACTGGCGTAACACGATGTCCCTGTCCGATTACCTGAAAGCCAACAACGTCGTGGCGATCGCCGGTATCGACACTCGCCGCCTGACCCGCATCCTGCGGGAAAAAGGCGCGCAGAACGGCTGCATCATGGCTGGCGACAACATTTCCGAAGAAGCCGCCATTGCCGCTGCCCAGGGCTTCCCTGGCCTCAAGGGCATGGACCTGGCGAAAGTCGTCAGCACCCAGAAACAATACGAATGGCGCTCCACGGTCTGGGACCTGAAGACCGACAGTCACGCGACGATCGAGGCTTCCGAGCTGCCCTACCACGTGGTGGCGTACGACTACGGCGTCAAGTTGAACATCCTGCGCATGCTGGTCGAGCGTGGCTGCCGCGTCACCGTGGTACCGGCCCAGACCCCGGCCGCCGATGTCCTGGCCCTCAATCCCGACGGCGTGTTCCTGTCCAACGGCCCGGGTGACCCAGAGCCGTGCGACTACGCGATCCAGGCGATCAAGGACGTGCTGGAAACCGAGATCCCGGTGTTCGGTATCTGCCTCGGTCACCAGTTGCTGGCCCTCGCTTCGGGCGCCAAGACCTTGAAAATGGGCCACGGCCACCACGGTGCCAACCACCCGGTGCAGGACCTGGATACCGGCGTGGTGATGATCACCAGCCAGAACCACGGTTTTGCGGTGGATGAGGCGACCCTGCCGGCCAACGTGCGTGCGATTCACAAGTCGCTGTTCGACGGCACGCTGCAAGGTATCGAGCGTACCGACAAGAGCGCGTTCAGCTTCCAGGGCCACCCTGAAGCGAGCCCGGGCCCGAACGATGTGGCGCCGCTGTTCGATCGCTTCATCAACGAGATGGCCAAGCGACGCTGACCGCGTGAAGCCCGAGGGCGGCCCCGAGTGCGGCGGCCCCTTCGGGCGCTTCAAAGATTGTTCGACGGCCTAGCCGACTGACCTGCGGATTTGAGTGACAAACCCATGCCAAAACGTACAGACATAAAAAGCATCCTGATTCTCGGCGCTGGCCCGATCGTGATCGGCCAGGCCTGCGAATTCGACTACTCCGGCGCCCAGGCCTGTAAAGCCCTGCGCGAAGAGGGCTACCGCGTCATCCTGGTGAACTCCAACCCGGCCACCATCATGACCGACCCGGCCATGGCCGACGCCACCTACATCGAGCCGATCAAGTGGCAGACCGTTGCCAAGATCATCGAGAAGGAGCGCCCTGATGCGCTGCTGCCGACCATGGGCGGCCAGACCGCGCTCAACTGCGCCCTGGACCTGGAGCGCGAAGGCGTCCTGGAGAAGTTCGGTGTGGAAATGATCGGCGCCAACGCCGATACCATCGACAAGGCCGAAGACCGTTCGCGCTTCGACAAGGCGATGAAATCCATCGGCCTGGACTGCCCGCGCTCGGGCATCGCCCACAGCATGGAAGAGGCCAACGCCGTCCTGGAGCGCCTCGGCTTCCCATGCATCATCCGTCCGTCCTTCACCATGGGCGGCACCGGTGGTGGCATCGCCTACAACCGTGAAGAATTCGAAGAAATCTGCGCCCGTGGCCTCGACTTGTCGCCGACCAAGGAACTGCTGATCGACGAATCCCTGATCGGCTGGAAAGAATATGAAATGGAAGTTGTCCGCGACAAAAAGGACAACTGCATCATCGTCTGCTCCATCGAGAACTTCGACCCGATGGGCGTGCACACCGGCGACTCGATCACCGTCGCACCGGCCCAGACCCTGACCGACAAGGAATACCAGATCCTGCGTAACGCCTCCCTGGCGGTACTGCGCGAGATCGGCGTGGAAACCGGCGGCTCCAACGTCCAGTTCGGCATCTGCCCGAACACCGGTCGCATGGTGGTCATCGAGATGAACCCGCGGGTCTCCCGTTCGTCGGCCCTGGCGTCCAAGGCCACCGGTTTCCCGATTGCCAAGGTCGCCGCCAAGCTGGCCGTGGGCTACACCCTGGACGAGCTGTCGAACGACATCACCGGCGGCAAGACCCCGGCGTCCTTCGAACCGTCCATCGACTACGTCGTGACCAAGCTGCCACGCTTCGCCTTCGAGAAGTTCGCCAAGGCCGATGCCCGCCTGACCACCCAGATGAAGTCGGTCGGTGAAGTCATGGCCATCGGCCGGACCTTCCAGGAGTCCCTGCAGAAAGCCCTGCGCGGCCTGGAAGTGGGTGTCTGTGGCCTGGATCCGAAGCTGGACCTGAACGACCCGGAAAGCATGAGCGTGCTCAAGCGCGAGCTGACCGTGCCAGGTGCCGAGCGCATCTGGTACGTGGCCGATGCCTTCCGCGCCGGCATGACCGTCGAGCAGATCTTCGGCATGAACATGATCGACCCTTGGTTCCTGGTGCAGATCGAAGACCTGATCAAGGAAGAAGAGAAGGTCAAGACCCTGGGCATGTCCAGCATCGATCGCGACACGATGTTCCGCCTCAAGCGCAAAGGTTTCTCCGACATGCGCCTGGCCAAGCTGCTGGGTGTGACCGAGAAGAGCCTGCGCACCCACCGCCACAAGCTGGAAGTGTTCCCGGTCTACAAGCGCGTCGACACCTGCGCGGCCGAGTTCGCCACCGATACCGCCTACCTGTACTCCACGTACGAAGAAGAGTGCGAAGCCGCGCCATCGACCCGGGACAAGATCATGATTCTGGGTGGCGGGCCTAACCGGATCGGCCAGGGTATCGAGTTCGACTACTGCTGCGTACACGCGGCACTGGCCCTGCGCGACGACGGTTACGAGACCATCATGGTCAACTGCAACCCGGAAACCGTGTCCACCGACTACGACACCTCCGATCGCCTGTACTTCGAGCCAGTGACCCTGGAAGACGTGCTGGAAATCGTCCGCGTCGAGAAACCAAAAGGCGTGATCGTCCAGTACGGCGGCCAGACTCCGTTGAAACTGGCCCGTGCCCTGGAAGCCGCCGGCGTGCCGATCATCGGTACCAGCCCGGATGCGATCGACCGCGCCGAAGACCGTGAGCGCTTCCAGCAGATGGTCGAGCGCCTGAACCTGCGCCAGCCGCCAAACGCCACCGTGCGCAGCGAAGACGAAGCGATTCGTGCCGCCGCCAAGATCGGTTACCCACTGGTGGTGCGTCCGTCCTATGTACTGGGCGGCCGTGCGATGGAAATCGTCTATCAGGAAGACGAGCTCAAGCGCTACCTGCGCGAAGCGGTCCAGGTGTCCAACGACAGCCCGGTGCTGCTGGACCACTTCCTCAACTGCGCCATTGAAATGGACGTGGATGCGGTCAGCGACGGCAAGGATGTGGTGATCGGCGCGATCATGCAGCACATCGAACAGGCCGGTGTTCACTCCGGTGACTCCGCCTGTTCGCTGCCGCCTTACTCGTTGCCGGCGCACATCCAGGACGAAATGCGCGAGCAGGTCAAGAAAATGGCCCTGGAGCTGGGCGTCGTCGGCCTGATGAACGTGCAACTGGCCTTGCAGGGCGAAGACATCTACGTCATCGAAGTCAACCCGCGCGCTTCCCGGACCGTGCCGTTCGTCTCCAAGTGCATCGGCGTTTCCCTGGCGATGATCGCGGCGCGAGTCATGGCCGGCAAAACCCTTAAGGAACTGAACTTCACCAAAGAAATCATTCCGAACTTCTACAGCGTGAAAGAGGCGGTGTTCCCGTTCGCCAAGTTCCCTGGCGTGGACCCGATCCTCGGCCCGGAAATGAAGTCCACCGGTGAAGTGATGGGCGTGGGCGATACCTTCGGTGAGGCGTTTGCCAAGGCCCAGATGGGCGCCAGCGAGGTGTTGCCGACTGGCGGCACGGCGTTCATCAGCGTGCGTGATGACGACAAGCCACTGGTTGCAGGCGTGGCCCGTGATCTGATCAACTTGGGCTTCGAAGTGGTCGCCACTGCCGGTACTGCCAGGCTGATCGAAGCCGCGGGCCTGAAAGTGCGCCGCGTGAACAAGGTGACCGAGGGGCGTCCGCACGTGGTCGACATGATCAAGAATGACGAAGTCACGCTGATCATCAACACCACCGAGGGTCGTCAATCGATCGCCGATTCCTACTCCATTCGTCGCAACGCGCTGCAGCACAAGATCTACTGCACCACGACCATTGCGGCAGGCGAAGCGATCTGCGAAGCGCTCAAGTTCGGTCCCGAGAAGACCGTACGTCGCTTGCAGGATCTACATGCAGGATTGAAGGCATGAGCATAACCAAGTACCCGATGACTGTTCAGGGCGCGAAGGCCCTGGAAGAAGAACACGCTTTCCTGACCAAGGTTGAGCGCCCGCGCTTGAGCCAGGCTATCGGTGAAGCGCGTGAGCTGGGCGATCTCAAGGAAAACGCCGAATACCACGCTGCCCGAGAGGAGCAAGGGATGGTCGAGGCGCGTGTCCGGGACATCGAAGGCCGCATGCAGAATGCGGTGATCATCGATGTCACGACGATTCCACATACCGGCAAAGTGATTTTCGGCACCACGGTGGAAATCGCCAACGTCGAGACCGATGAAAGCGTGACGTACCAGATCGTTGGCGAGGACGAGGCAGACATCAAGCTCGGCAAGATTTCCGTCGGTTCACCCATTGCTCGTGCCTTGATTGCCAAGGAAGAGGGCGATGTGGTGGCGGTGAAGACACCGGGTGGTGTCATCGAGTATGAGATTGTCGAAGTCCGTCACATCTGAACGAAGGCGCCCGCTGCGAGCGGGCGCCATGATCTGGCAGCTCACCCAGATGTTGTGGGTGGGCGGTGTCTGGTTGCTGCACATCGGTTTGCTGCCGGTGCTGGGGCGAGTGGGCCTGGCACCGCTGCTCATCGATGAAATCGCAGGCATGCTCACGGCGCTGCTGGTGGGTTTTTCCGCGGCGTGCGTGATGTTTCAGGCGTTGGTGCTGGTTCAGGCCGAAGGCCTTGGCAGCCTATGGCGCGACATTCGTGGGCAATTGCTGCTCATGTCGTTGTACGCGTGCGGGATGTTCTTTGCCGTGCGTCTCGGCTGGCCGGATGCGAGCCAGTGGCAGGTATTCAGTTACCTGGTGCTGGGTTTTTCCGGTCTGGTACTGGTCTTGCAGCCGGTTCCGGGGTGGAGCGGCAGGGTGTGCGAAGCACACCCTTGACCCTTTGGCATCACTTGAAGCGATGAACGTTCGACAGTTGCTTGTTGACGCTGAAATTCTTGCGATAAATCAGCGCCATCTTGCCGATGACCTGCACCAGGTCTGCCTTGCCGGTCTTGCACAATTCGGCAACGGCAGCCAGGCGGGCTTCGCGATCGAGGATGTTGAGCTTGATCTTGATCAGCTCGTGATCGCCCAGGGCGCGTTCCAGTTCGGCGAGTACACCTTCAGTCAAACCGTTGTCAGCCACAGTCAAAACCGGTTTCAGATGGTGGCCAATGGATTTGTATTGTTTCTTCTGCTCTTGAGTGAGCGGCATAATCTGACCCCTGCGTCTGATCTTGTAAAAAGCGGCGGCCAGTTTACCCGAGCAAGTCCGGGACCGCCCACTTAATCACGACCCGTTTTATTTTTAGAGGTGGCCCGTGGCCCGTTCCAAGACTAGCCAGAACTGGCTCAGAGAGCATTTCAACGATCCGTACGTCAAAATGGCGCAAAAAGACGGCTATCGCTCTCGTGCCAGCTATAAATTGCTGGAGATCCAGGAAAAGGATCGCCTGATCCGTCCAGGCATGACCGTGATCGACCTTGGCGCGGCGCCGGGCGGCTGGTCCCAGGTTACCAGTCGTCTGATTGGTGGTCAGGGCCGCTTGATCGCTTCCGACATCCTGGAAATGGACAGCATCCCTGATGTGACCTTTATCCAGGGCGATTTCACGGAAGACGCCGTACTGGCGAAAATCCTGGAAGCCGTCGGAAATACGCAAGTTGACCTTGTGATTTCCGATATGGCCCCCAATATGAGTGGATTGGCGGCTGTCGACATGCCTCGTGCCATGTTCCTCAGCGAGCTGGCCCTGGATCTTGCCGGGCGGGTTTTGCGTCCAGGCGGTGATTTTCTGATCAAGGTCTTCCAGGGGGAAGGCTTCGACGAATACCACAAGGGCATCCGCAAGTTGTTCGACAAGGTGCAGATGCGCAAGCCATTGTCGTCCCGTGACCGTTCTCGCGAGCAGTATCTGCTGGCGCGAGGCTTTCGCGGTGTCGAAGGCGCGGCCAGTGATGAGCGTCTTTGAACAGGGCGATAGTTTTTTTTGTCTCGCATTGAAAAAGCCGCGTAACCAAAATTATGCGGTCAAAGTTTCACAAAGGGTTACAGACGGCGCCTGCCAGAGTCGTAGGTAATGTAGTAAGTTAGGCCGGTGAATATCATGCGAAGCGCGCGCCAGTAGCGGAGCTTGCTTCAGAGGGTAGTTAATTGAACGATATGGCAAAGAATCTGATCCTGTGGTTGATCATCGCCGCTGTCCTGGTGACCGTGATGAACAACTTCTCCAGTCCTAACGAGCCGCAGACCCTCAACTATTCCGACTTCATCCAGCAGGTCAAGGATGGCAAGGTCGAGCGCGTAGCCGTTGATGGCTATGTGATTACCGGCAAGCGCACCGATGGCGACAGCTTCAAGACCATTCGTCCGGCAATCCAGGACAATGGCCTGATTGGCGACCTGGTGGACAACCATGTCGTGGTCGAAGGCAAGCAGCCTGAGCAGCAAAGCATCTGGACCCAGCTCCTGGTGGCCAGCTTCCCGATCCTGGTGATCATCGCGGTGTTCATGTTCTTCATGCGCCAGATGCAGGGCGGCGGCGGTGGCAAGGGCGGGCCGATGAGCTTTGGCAAGAGCAAGGCCCGGCTACTTTCCGAAGACCAGGTGAAAACCACCCTGGCCGACGTCGCAGGCTGCGACGAAGCCAAGGAAGAAGTGGGCGAACTGGTCGAGTTCCTGCGCGATCCGGGCAAGTTCCAGCGCCTGGGCGGGCGTATCCCGCGCGGCGTGCTGATGGTAGGCCCGCCAGGTACCGGTAAAACCTTGCTGGCCAAGGCGATTGCCGGCGAAGCCAAGGTGCCGTTCTTCACCATTTCCGGTTCCGACTTCGTCGAAATGTTCGTCGGCGTGGGCGCCAGCCGTGTTCGCGACATGTTCGAGCAGGCCAAGAAGCACGCACCGTGCATCATCTTCATCGACGAAATCGACGCCGTTGGTCGCCATCGTGGCGCCGGCATGGGTGGCGGTCACGACGAGCGCGAACAGACTCTCAACCAGTTGCTGGTCGAGATGGACGGTTTCGAAATGAACGACGGCATCATCGTGATCGCCGCCACCAACCGTCCTGACGTGCTCGACCCTGCGCTGTTGCGTCCAGGTCGTTTCGACCGCCAGGTCGTGGTAGGGCTGCCGGACATTCGTGGGCGCGAGCAGATCCTCAAGGTCCATATGCGCAAGGTGCCGATGGGCGACGACGTCGCTCCGGCCGTCATCGCGCGTGGCACGCCGGGCTTTTCCGGTGCCGACCTGGCGAACCTGGTCAACGAAGCGTCGCTGTTCGCCGCTCGTACCGGCAAGCGCGTCGTGGAAATGAAGGAATTCGAGCTGGCCAAGGACAAGATCATGATGGGCGCGGAGCGCAAATCCATGGTCATGTCGGAGAAAGAAAAGCAGAACACTGCGTATCACGAGGCGGGTCACGCGATCGTTGGTCGTGTCGTGCCCGAGCATGATCCGGTCTACAAGGTCTCGATCATCCCGCGTGGTCGTGCCCTGGGCGTGACCATGTTCCTGCCGGAAGAGGATCGCTACAGCCTGTCCAAGCGTGCATTGATCAGTCAGATCTGTTCGTTGTACGGCGGTCGTATCGCTGAAGAGATGACGTTGGGCTTCGACGGTGTGACCACGGGTGCATCCAACGACATCATGCGCGCCAGTCAGATCGCTCGGAACATGGTCACCAAGTGGGGCCTGTCCGAGAAGCTGGGGCCGTTGATGTATGCCGAAGAAGAAGGGGAAGTGTTCCTCGGTCGTGGTGGCAGTGGCCAGCATGCAAGCTTCTCCGGCGAGACGGCCAAGCTGATCGATTCCGAGGTGCGCAGCATCATCGACCAGTGCTATGGCACTGCCCGGCAGATCCTCACGGACAACCGTGACAAGCTCGATGCCATGGCCGACGCCCTGATGAAGTACGAAACCATCGATGCCGAGCAGATCGACGACATCATGGCGGGTCGCGAGCCTCGCGAGCCTCGTGACTGGTCGGGCGGTGGTACCGGTACCTCCGGTACACCTCCGGCGGTACAGGGTGAGCGTCCGGAAACACCGATTGGCGGTCCTGCCGCTGATGTCTAAGGCTTGAAATGACTTCTGTTCAGTCCTCGACCCGGTTGCCTTGCGGCAACCGGGTTCTTGATTTGGCCCATGCACATGTCATGGGCATTCTCAATGTCACGCCTGATTCCTTTTCCGATGGTGGTCGATTCAGCCAGCTCGATGCTGCGCTGCGGCATGCCGAGGCCATGGTGGCCGCTGGCGCGACACTGATCGATGTGGGGGGGGAATCGACCCGGCCGGGTGCGCGCGCGGTTTCGCCCATCGAAGAGCTGGAACGGGTGGCGCCGATTGTGGAGCGCATCCATCGCGAACTCGATGTCATTATCTCGGTCGATACGTCCACGCCCGCGGTCATGCGCGAGACTGCGCGACTGGGAGCGGGCCTGATCAACGATGTTCGGTCCTTGCAGCGTGATGGTGCCCTGGATGCCGCGGCGGCCACCGGGTTGCCGGTTTGCCTGATGCATATGCTCGGCGAGCCGGGGACCATGCAGAACGACCCGCATTATGACGATGTGACCAGGGAGGTGGGTGAGTTTCTGGTGGCGCGTCTGGAACAATGTGCTGCCGTGGGCATTCCCGCCGAGCGGATCATCCTTGATCCCGGGTTCGGCTTTGCCAAGACCTTGGCGCACAACCTGAGCCTGTTCAAGCATATGGAAGCCTTGCACGCCCTGGGGCGGCCCCTGTTGGTCGGGGTCTCGCGAAAGAGCATGATAGGCAATGCCCTGGGGCGGCCGGTGGGAGAGCGCCTGTATGGTGGTCTCGCCCTTGCGGCCTTGGCCCTTGCCAAAGGTGCACGCATATTGCGCGTGCACGATGTAGCCGAAACGATGGATGTCGTGCGGATGATCGCAGCTGTGGATTCAGCCGAATAAGAATGACGGAGCACTTATGAGCAAGAAATACTTTGGCACCGACGGTATTCGTGGTCGGGTCGGCGAATACCCTATTACCCCTGATTTCATGCTCAAGCTCGGCTGGGCGGCAGGCATGGCATTCCGCAAGATGGGCGCCTGCAAGGTGCTGGTCGGCAAGGACACGCGAATTTCCGGCTACATGTTCGAATCGGCGCTCGAGGCCGGCCTGACGTCGGCGGGCGCCGATGTGATGCTGCTGGGCCCGATGCCGACGCCGGCCATCGCCTATCTGACTCGTACGTTCCAGGCCCAGGCGGGCATCGTGATCAGTGCCTCGCACAACCCCCATGATGACAACGGCATCAAGTTCTTCTCCGGCCAGGGTACCAAGCTGCCGGATGACATCGAGCTGATGATCGAAGAGCTGCTGGACGCGCCGATGACCGTGGTCGAGTCGAGCAAGATCGGCAAGGTGTCGCGGATCAACGATGCGTCGGGTCGCTACATCGAATTCTGCAAAGGCAGCGTGCCGACCGGTACCAGCTTTTCCGGCCTGAAAATTGTTGTCGATTGCGCTCACGGCGCCACCTATAAAGTCGCGCCGAGCGTCTTTCGCGAGTTGGGTGCCGATGTGGTGGTGCTTTCCGCCCAGCCTAACGGCCTGAACATCAACCACAACTGTGGTTCCACCCATACCGAGGCCTTGCAGGCTGCAGTGCTGGCCGAGCAGGCCGATCTCGGTATCGCCTTCGATGGCGACGGTGATCGGGTCCTGATGGTCGATCACACCGGTACGGTCGTCGACGGTGACGAATTGCTGTTCATCATCGCTCGTGACCTGCATGGGCGCGGCAAGCTGCAGGGCGGCGTGGTCGGCACCTTGATGAGCAACCTCGGGCTTGAACTGGCCCTGGCGGACCTGGATATCCCGTTCGTGCGGGCCAACGTCGGCGACCGCTACGTGATTTCGGAGTTGCTGGAGCGCAACTGGGTGATCGGGGGCGAGAACTCCGGCCATATCGTGTGCTTCGACCATACCACCACCGGTGATGCGATCATTGCGGCCCTGCAGGTGCTGATGGCGCTCAAGGCGCGCAACGAAGGGCTCGCACAGTCGCGCCAGGCATTGCGTAAATGCCCGCAAGTGTTGATCAACGTGCGTTTCGGTGGCGGTGTGAATCCTCTCGAACATGCGCAGGTCAAGCAGGCCAGCGAACGTGTGACAGCGGCGATGGCGGGGCGTGGGCGCGTGTTGTTGCGCAAGTCCGGCACAGAGCCTTTGGTGCGCGTCATGGTCGAAGGCGAGGACGAAGCGCAGGTTCGCGGTTATGCCGAAGAGCTGGCAAAACTGGTTACTGAAGTTTCTGCCTGAATTCGGCTTGCCAGTCATGAATCGGTTGGGTAACATCTGCGCCCACTTTGACCGACGAGGTACAGCATGCGTCGCCCTATGGTAGCTGGTAACTGGAAGATGCACGGTACCCGCGCCAGCGTCGCTGAGCTGATCAATGGCCTTCGTCATCTGGCCTTGCCAAGCGGTGTTGATGTCGCGGTATTCCCGCCTTGCTTGTATATCAATCAAGTGATTGATGGCTTGAAAGGCAAGTCGATTTCGGTCGGCGCGCAGAACTCTGCGGTGGAATCCATGCAAGGTGCGTTGACCGGTGAGATTGCACCGAGTCAGTTGGTGGATGCAGGTTGCTCCCTGGTCCTGGTTGGACATTCCGAGCGTCGCCAGATCATGGGCGAGCAGGACAAGACCTTGATCCGCAAGTTTGCTGCGGCCCAGGCCTGTGGTCTGATTCCGGTGTTGTGCGTAGGGGAAACCCTCGCGCAGCGTGAAGCCGGCAAGACCCTTGAGGTTGTCGGGCGTCAGCTCGGCAGCATCATCGAAGACCTGGGTGTCGGTGCTTTTGCAAAGGCAGTCATTGCCTACGAGCCGGTCTGGGCCATTGGTACCGGGCTGACGGCTTCGCCGCAACAGGCGCAGGATGTGCACGCAGCCATCCGCGCGCAGTTGGCGGAAGAGAATTCTGAAGTGGCACGAGGTGTGCGGCTTCTATACGGCGGCAGCGTGAAGGCGGCCAATGCGGCCGAACTGTTCGGCATGCCGGATATCGATGGGGGGCTCATTGGTGGAGCGTCCCTGAATGCAGATGAGTTCGGTGCGATCTGTCGCGCCGCGGGAAACTGAAAAAATGCTGGAAACAGTCGTAGTCGTTTTTCATCTGCTGGGTGCACTGGGCGTAGTTGCTCTCGTATTGCTGCAGCAGGGTAAAGGTGCGGATGCTGGTGCGTCTTTCGGTGCAGGTGCTTCAAATACTGTGTTCGGAAGCCAAGGTTCCTCTACCTTTCTTAGTAAGTTTACTGCTATACTTGCCGCCGGTTTCTTCATGACCAGCTTAGGGTTAGGTTACTTTGCTAAAGAGAAAGCTCACGAGCTGACTCAAGTAGGTTTGCCAAACCCGGCGGTACTGGAAGCGCCCAAGCAACAACCGGCTTCTGATGATGTCCCGGTGCTTCAAGAGCAAAAGTCGGCCAACCCGGCGACTGACGTGCCTCCAGCTCAAGAGCAGAAGTAAGAAGGTTTCAAACGCTGTATTGCCGAGGTGGTGGAATTGGTAGACACGCAACCTTGAGGTGGTTGTGCCCATAGGGTGTAGGGGTTCGAGTCCCCTTCTCGGTACCAATTATCAGGAGAGCCCGCGATTGCGGGCTTTCTTGTAGGTGGAAGGGTTACATTGACCCTGTAAAGGATCGGTCGTATACTTCCGCCCCAGCTTTGTCGCGGGATGGAGCAGTCTGGTAGCTCGTCGGGCTCATAACCCGAAGGTCGTCGGTTCAAATCCGGCTCCCGCAACCAGTTTCAGGGGCCCCTTCCAAGGGGCTTTTTGTTAGCTGGACACTTTATAACGCCGCTATTCGACGGCGTTTCAGGGATGGGCGATTCGCCCATTTTTTTTTATTTGCACAGCATGCACAAACATGCACGAGGGGGTTCAGGTGTCGAGCAAGCTAGAACAGTTGCAGGCCTTGTTGGCCCCGGTGGTCGTGGCCCTTGGCTATGAATGCTGGGGTATTGAGTTTTCGGCTCAAGGTCGCCACTCACTGTTGCGCGTTTATATCGATAAGGAAGGCGGCGTGTTGGTGGACGATTGCGCCATCGTCAGCCGTCAGATCAGCGGTGTACTGGATGTCGAAGATCCAATCACCTCCGAATACACCCTTGAAGTTTCCTCGCCTGGCATGGAGCGCCCCCTGTTCACACTTGAACAGTTCGCTTTGTTTGCCGGTGAACAAGTGAAGATCAAGCTGCGCTCGCCTTTCGAAGGTCGACGCAACTTCCAAGGCCTTCTGCGCGGTGTAGAAGAGCAGGACGTCGTGGTGCAGGTAGATGACCATGAGTTCCTGTTGCCGATCGATATGATCGACAAGGCCAACATTATTCCCAGTTTTGACTGATACGTGCCAGATACTGCGGATCCCGCGGATCCAATGGCTTGCGAAAGGCGAGGCGTACGATGAGCAAAGAAGTACTGCTGGTTGTTGAGTCGGTATCCAATGAAAAGGGCGTACCGGCTAACGTTATTTTTGAAGCGCTGGAGCTGGCTCTGGCCACTGCTACCAAGAAGCGGTTCGAAGACGAAGTTGATTTGCGTGTGGAGATCAATCGCCACACGGGTGCCTACGAGACTTTCCGTCGCTGGACGGTCGTCGAGGAAGCCGACCTGGACGATCCGGCTATCGAAACCTGGCCAAGCAAGGTTGCAGAAACGCATCCGGGCGCCAAGGTCGGTGATGTCGTCGAAGAAAAAATCGAATCCATTGAGTTCGGCCGCATCGCTGCACAGACTGCCAAGCAGGTCATCGTGCAGAAAGTTCGCGAAGCCGAGCGTGCGCAAGTAGTCGACGCTTATCGCGAGCGCCTGGGGGAAATCATCTCCGGCACCGTGAAAAAGGTCACCCGCGACAACGTGATCGTCGACCTGGGCAACAACGCCGAAGCGTTGCTGGCTCGCGAAGACATCATCTCCCGCGAAACTTTCCGGGTTGGCGTGCGTTTGCGTGCGCTGCTCAAGGAAATCCGCACCGAGAACCGGGGGCCGCAGCTGATCCTGTCGCGTACAGCGCCGGAAATGCTGATCGAGTTGTTCCGCATCGAAGTGCCGGAAATTGCTGAAGGCCTGATCGAAGTCATGGCCGCCTCCCGTGATCCGGGTTCGCGTGCCAAGATCGCGGTCCGCTCCAAGGACAAGCGCATCGACCCGCAAGGTGCCTGCATCGGCATGCGTGGTTCGCGTGTCCAGGCCGTATCCGGCGAGTTGGGCGGCGAGCGCGTGGACATCGTCCTGTGGGACGACAACCCGGCTCAGTTCGTGATCAATGCCATGTCGCCTGCTGAAGTGGCGGCAATTATTGTCGACGAAGATGCCCACGCCATGGACATCGCCGTTGGCGCAGACAATCTGGCTCAGGCCATCGGTCGCGGTGGTCAGAACGTGCGTCTGGCCAGCCAATTGACTGGCTGGACCCTGAACGTGATGACCGAATCGGACATCCAGGCTAAACAGCAAGCTGAAACCGGCGATATCCTGCGCAACTTCATCGAGGAGCTTGAAGTCGATGAAGAACTGGCACAGGTGCTGGTGGATGAAGGCTTTACCAGCCTGGAAGAGATTGCCTACGTACCGGTGGAGGAAATGCTCAACATCGACGGCTTTGACGAGGAAATCGTCAACGAGCTTCGCGCTCGGGCCAAGGATCGTTTGTTGACCAAAGCCATCGCTACTGAGGAAAAGCTGGCAGACGCCCATCCGGCCGAAGACCTGCTCTCGCTTGAGGGCATGGACAAGGATTTGGCGATGGAACTGGCGGTGCGCGGCGTAATTACCCGCGAAGACCTGGCCGAGCAGTCTATTGACGATCTGCTCGACATCGACGGCATTGACGATGATCGTGCCGGCAAGTTGATCATGGCCGCCCGAGCCCACTGGTTCGAGTAATTAGGCGCGGCCTGAGGAGAGAAGTGCATGACGCAAGTCACGGTGAAACAACTGGCCGATGAGGTCAAAACACCGGTAGAGCGCCTGTTGCAGCAGATGCGTGAGGCAGGTCTGCCGCACACCGCCGCCGAGGAACATGTGACCGACAGTGAGAAGCAGTCCCTGCTGACTCACCTGAAGAGCAGTCACAAGGCTAAAGTGGAAGAACCGCGCAAGATCACTCTGCAGCGTAAAACCACCAGCACCCTGCGTGTTGCCGGTAGCAAAAGCATCAGCGTTGAAGTACGCAAGAAGAAAGTCTTCGTACAACGCAGCCCGGAAGAAATCGAAGCCGAGCGCAAACGCGAACAGGAAGAACGTCGCGCAGTAGAAAATGCTGCTCGTCAGAAGGCTGAAGAAGAAGCCAAGCGTCGCGCCGAAGAAGAAGCGCGCCGCCAGCCTGCTGCTGCGCAAACCGCTCCGGTAGAAGCCGTCGAGGCTGTTGCCCCGGTCGCCGAACCTGTGCGCGAAGCGGCGCCAGTCGTGGCACCGGCTCCGGCTCCGGCCGATACCCGCAAGCGCGATGAACAGCGTCGTCCAGACAAGCCACGTGCCGACGACAACCGTCGTGGCAGTGGCGATGGCGAGCGCAAGAACGCGCCTCATCGTGCATCGGTCAAGGAAAAGGCACCAGCACCTCGTGTTGCGCCACGTACCACCGACGAGGAAAGCGATGGCTTCCGTCGCGGCGGTCGCGGCAAGGCCAAGCTGAAGAAACGCAACGCCCACGGTTTCCAGAGTCCTACCGGCCCTGTCGTGCGTGAAGTGAAGATCGGCGAGACCATCACTGTGGGCGATCTGGCCCAGCAGATGTCGGTCAAGGCTGCTGAAATCATCAAGTTCATGTTCAAGCTGGGTACGCCAGCCACCATCAACCAGGTACTGGACCAGGAAACTGCCCAGCTGGTTGCTGAAGAGCTGGGCCACAAAGTGACCCTGGTCAGCGACACCGCCCTGGAAGATTCCCTGGCCGAGTCCCTGAAGTTTGAAGGTGAGGCGGTTTCCCGTGCTCCGGTCGTGACCGTAATGGGCCACGTTGACCACGGTAAAACCTCCCTGCTCGACTATATCCGTCGTGCGAAGGTAGCAGCAGGTGAGGCTGGCGGTATTACCCAGCACATCGGCGCCTACCACGTTGAAACCGACCGCGGCATGGTGACGTTCCTCGACACCCCGGGTCACGCCGCGTTTACCGCGATGCGTGCCCGTGGTGCCAAGGCGACCGACATCGTGATCCTGGTGGTTGCAGCGGACGACGGCGTCATGCCGCAAACCATCGAAGCCGTTCAGCATGCCCAGGCAGCTGGTGTGCCGCTGGTGGTTGCAGTGAACAAGATCGACAAGCCGGGCGCCGATCTCGATCGCATCCGCAGCGAACTGTCGGTCCACGGCGTGACCTCCGAAGAGTGGGGTGGCGACACTCCATTCGTGCCGGTCTCGGCGAAGATGGGTACCGGCGTTGACGAACTGCTCGAAGCCGTTCTGTTGCAGGCCGAGGTTCTGGAACTGACCGCTACGCCTTCGGCTCCTGGCCGTGGTGTGGTCGTTGAGTCCCGTCTCGACAAGGGCCGTGGTCCGGTTGCGACTGTCCTGGTTCAGGACGGTACCCTGCGCCAAGGCGACATGGTGCTGGTCGGCTCGAACTATGGCCGCGTGCGCGCCATGCTCGACGAGAACGGCAAGTCCATCAAGGAAGCCGGTCCGGCTATCCCGGTCGAGATCCTCGGCCTGGACGGCACCCCGGACGCTGGCGACGAGATGAGCGTTGTGGCTGACGAGAAGAAAGCTCGTGAAGTGGCTCTGTTCCGTCAAGGCAAGTTCCGCGAAGTCAAACTGGCTCGTGCTCACGCCGGCAAGCTGGAAAACATCTTCGAGAACATGGGTCAGGAAGAGAAGAAGACGCTCAACATCGTCCTCAAATCCGACGTCCGTGGTTCGCTCGAAGCGTTGAACGGCGCCTTGAATGGCCTGGGTAACGACGAAGTGCAAGTGCGTGTGGTCGGTGGCGGTGTCGGTGGTATCACCGAATCCGATGCCAACCTGGCACTGGCTTCCAACGCTGTACTGTTCGGCTTCAACGTGCGTGCCGATGCCGGCGCTCGCAAGATCGTCGAGCAGGAAGGCCTGGATATGCGTTACTACAACGTGATCTACGACATCATCGAAGACGTCAAGAAAGCGTTGACCGGTATGCTGGGCAGCGACGTGCGGGAGAACATCCTGGGCGTGGCCGAAGTTCGCGACGTGTTCCGCTCGCCGAAGTTCGGTGCCATCGCCGGTTGCATGGTGATCGAGGGTGTCGTTCACCGTAACCGTCCGATCCGTGTACTGCGTGAAGACATCGTCATCTTCGAAGGCGAGCTGGAATCCCTGCGCCGCTTCAAGGATGACGCTTCCGAAGTACGTGCCGGCATGGAGTGCGGTATTGGCGTCAAGAGCTATAACGACGTCAAGGTCGGCGACAAGATCGAAGTCTTCGAGAAGGTCCAGGTTGCTCGCAGCCTCTGACTCGCGCACTTCAAGAGCCGCACCGGGCAGCCGCATGAACATGCGCTGCCTGGCTGGCGGACTCTAAACGCAACGCCCGGTCTGGCTTTTGCCAGGCCGGGCGTTTGCCGCTTTCAGACCTCGCGGGTTTCACCGTGGGGCAGTAACAGGTAACAAGACATGGCAAAAGAATACAGCCGTACCCAACGAATCGGCGATCAGATGCAGCGCGAGCTGGCCCAGCTGATCCGTCGCGAAGTCAAAGACCCGCGCGTCGGCCTGGTCACCATCACCGCAGTGGAAGTCAGCCGTGACGTCGGTCACGCCAAGATCTTCATCACCGTGATGGGGCAGGACAGCGCCGAAGAAATCGCCCAGAGCATCAAGGTGCTCAACTCGGCCGCCGGCTTCCTGCGTATGCAGCTGGCCCGGGAGATGAAGCTGCGCAGCGTCCCACAGTTGCACTTCCACTACGACGAAAGCGTCGCACGGGGTGCGCATCTGTCGGCACTGATCGAGCGCGCCGTGGCGCAGGACAGCCAGCACCCGGTTGCGGCTGACCCCGAAGACACCAAGGAGTAATCGGTGGCTCAGGTCAAACGTATCCGTCGTAACGTCAGCGGTATCATCCTGCTCGACAAGCCGCTGGGGTTCACCTCCAACGCGGCGTTGCAGAAGGTTCGCTGGCTGCTCAATGCTGAAAAGGCCGGGCACACCGGTAGCCTCGATCCGCTGGCCACCGGCGTGCTGCCGCTGTGCTTTGGCGAGGCGACCAAGTTTTCCCAGTACCTGCTCGATTCCGACAAGGGTTACGAAACCCTGGCGCAACTGGGCAAGACCACCACCACGGCGGATGCCGAAGGCGAGGTTTTGCTGGAGCGCCCGGTGACCGTTGGTCAGGCGGATATTGAAGCGGTCTTGCCAGGTTTTCGCGGGCAAATCAGCCAGATACCGCCGATGTACTCCGCTTTGAAGCGTGATGGGCAGCCGTTGTATAAACTGGCCCGTGCAGGCGAAGTAGTGGAGCGCGAACCGCGTTCTGTTACTATTGCGCGCTTGGAATTGCTGGCCTTTGACGGTAATACTGCGCGGCTGGCCGTGGATTGCAGCAAAGGCACCTATATCCGGACCCTGGTGGAGGATATCGGTGAGCAGCTCGGCTGTGGCGCGTACGTGGCAGAATTGCGACGGACCCAGGCCGGGCCTTTCACGTTGGCCCAGACGGTCACGCTGGAAGAGCTCGAAGCGGTGCATGCCGAAGGCGGCAACGAAGCGGTCGACCGTTTCCTGATGCCATCGGACAGCGGGTTGCTGGATTGGCCGCTCTTGCAGTTCTCGGAACACAGTGCGTTCTACTGGCTCAACGGCCAGCCGGTACGTGCCCCGGATGCGCCGAAGTTCGGCATGGTCCGGGTACAGGATCACAACGGTCGTTTCATCGGTATCGGTGAAGTGAGCGAAGACGGGCGCATTGCGCCGCGTCGACTGATTCGGTCGGAATGACCGGAACCAGCCTGCGTAACAGCAGGTTGGCGAGTGTGGCTGTTAACAGGCACGGTCACTACTCATTTATAGATACAGGGATTTGTCCCTGGCCTGTTGAAGCTGTTTCCTCGGAACAGTTTCCTGACTGGAAGGATTGCCTCATGGCTCTCGACGTTCAAGAAAAAGCTCAAATCGTAGCTGACTACCAGCAAGCTGTTGGTGACACTGGTTCGCCAGAAGTGCAAGTTGCACTGCTGACCGCCAACATCAACAAACTGCAAGGTCACTTCAAGGCCAACGGTAAGGATCACCACTCCCGTCGTGGTCTGATCCGCATGGTAAACCAGCGTCGTAAGCTGCTGGACTACCTGAAAGGCAAGGACGTGAGCCGTTACAGCGCTCTGATCGCTCGCCTGGGTCTGCGTCGCTAACAAGCGATTGCGCTAGAGGTTGGTGGTCTGTCGTGCGTCAGTGGGTATCCCGCTGGCGCATGGCAGGCTCCCAGCCTCAAGTTTTATCTGGATACACGTTTTACCCTGGACAGGCGTCGGGCCGATTCCCGTCATTGCCCAAGAATTTCGCAAGAAGACAAGTTCCCCAAGAGCCACAAAGAAGGTAGGACACCGTGAACCCGGTAATCAAAAAATTCCAGTTCGGTCAGTCGACCGTTACCCTCGAGACTGGCCGTATCGCCCGTCAGGCCTCCGGCGCAGTGCTGGTCACCGTTGACGACGACGTCAGCGTATTGGTGACCGTTGTCGGTGCCAAGCAAGCCGATCCAGGCAAGGGTTTCTTCCCTCTGTCTGTCCACTACCAGGAAAAGACTTACGCTGCCGGTAAGATCCCTGGCGGTTTCTTCAAGCGCGAAGGCCGTCCTTCCGAGAAAGAAACCCTGACTTCCCGACTGATCGACCGTCCGATCCGTCCGCTGTTCCCAGAAGGCTTCATGAACGAAGTGCAGGTTGTCTGCACCGTCGTATCCACCAGCAAGAAAACCGATCCGGACATCGCTGCGATGATCGGTACCTCGGCTGCCCTGGCCATCTCCGGCATTCCTTTCGATGGCCCGATCGGCGCTGCCCGCGTCGCGTTCCACGAAAGCACCGGCTACCTGCTGAACCCGACCTACGAGCAACTGAAAGCCTCGAGCCTGGACATGGTCGTGGCCGGTACTTCCGAAGCCGTGCTGATGGTTGAATCCGAAGCCAAAGAGCTGACCGAAGACCAGATGCTGGGCGCCGTGCTGTTCGCCCACGACGAGTTCCAGGTGGTGATCAACGCCGTCAAGGAACTGGCCGCCGAAGCCGCCAAGCCAACCTGGACCTGGGCTCCGCAAGCCGAAGCCACCGAACTGCTGGGCGCGATCCGTGCCGAGTTCGGCGAAGCGATCTCCCAGGCCTACACCATCACCGTCAAGGCTGACCGTTATGCGCGCCTGGGCGAGCTGAAAGACCAGGTCGTCGCCAAGCTGTCCGGTGAAGAAGGCCAGCCGTCTGCCGCTGAAGTGAAAGCCGCTTTCGGTGAAATCGAATACCGCACCGTTCGCGAAAACATCGTCAACGGCAAGCCGCGTATCGACGGTCGCGACACCCGCACCGTACGTCCGCTGAACATCGAAGTCGGCGTCCTGCCCAAGACCCACGGTTCGGCACTGTTCACCCGTGGCGAAACCCAGGCCCTGGTCGTTGCAACGCTGGGCACCGCCCGTGACGCGCAACTGCTGGACACCCTGGAAGGCGAAAAGAAAGACCCGTTCATGCTGCACTACAACTTCCCGCCGTTCTCGGTGGGCGAGTGTGGTCGCATGGGTGGCGCCGGTCGTCGCGAAATCGGTCACGGCCGTCTGGCCCGTCGTTCGGTCCAGGCCATGCTGCCAGCCGCTGACGTGTTCCCGTACACCATTCGCGTGGTATCGGAAATCACCGAGTCCAACGGTTCGAGCTCCATGGCGTCGGTCTGCGGCGCATCCCTGGCACTGATGGACGCTGGTGTGCCGATGAAGGCACCGGTTGCCGGTATCGCCATGGGTCTGGTGAAAGAAGGCGAGAAATTCGCCGTCCTGACCGACATCCTGGGTGACGAAGACCACCTGGGCGACATGGACTTCAAAGTGGCCGGTACCGCCAAGGGCGTCACCGCACTGCAGATGGACATCAAGATCAAGGGCATCACCGAAGAGATCATGGAAATCGCCCTGGGCCAAGCCCTGGAAGCGCGCCTGAACATCCTCGGCCAGATGAACCAGATCATCGGTCAGTCCCGTACCGAGCTGTCGGAAAATGCTCCGACCATGATCGCGATGAAAATCGACACCGACAAAATCCGTGATGTCATCGGTAAAGGCGGCGCGACCATCCGCGCGATCTGTGAAGAAACCAAGGCTTCGATCGACATCGAAGACGACGGTTCGATCAAGATCTTCGGCGAAACCAAGGAAGCGGCAGAAGCGGCACGCCAGCGCGTCCTGGGCATCACTGCCGAAGCCGAGATCGGCAAGATCTACGTCGGCAAGGTTGAACGCATCGTCGACTTCGGCGCGTTCGTCAACATCCTGCCGGGCAAGGACGGTCTGGTTCACATCTCCATGCTGAGCGATGCTCGCGTCGAGAAAGTGACCGACATCCTCAAGGAAGGTCAGGAAGTGGAAGTGCTGGTACTGGACGTGGACAACCGCGGCCGTATCAAGCTGTCCATCAAGGACGTCGCAGCAGCCAAGGCATCGGGCGTTTAATCACCCCATCGCCTGACCGCTGAACAAGCAAACGCCCCGACTGGTTCGGGGCGTTTTGCTGTGTGACGAAAATCCCTGCCAGGCAGGTTGCCTGGCCACCGGAGACGGTGCTAGTTTTAGCCACCGCCCGTGTAGCTCAGTCGGTAGAGCAGCGCACTCGTAACGCGAAGGTCGCAGGTTCGATTCCTGTCTCGGGCAAGATTTCCCCTCGTTATTTCACCTTCCTGCTCAGTTCCTCGACCGTGCGTTTGAGCTGATCCATCTCTCGATCCTGATCGCTGAGTTCCCGTTTCAGGGACGACATCTCGCTGTTGCTCGAACTCGAATTGGAGCCGCTATTGCGCTTGAGTTCTTCCACTTGCTTGCCAAGGTCGTTCAGGTCGCGTTCCTGTTCCTTGATAGTGCGCTTGAGCTCGTCAATCTCTTTGCTGCTGGAGGTGGAACTGGAGCCGCTGTTGCGCTTGAGTTCTTCGATCTGACGGGCCTGCTCGCTAAGGACGCGTTTCTGGCTTTCCAGTTCCTCGGCGTTGTTCTTCACGGATTTCGGCAGGTTTTCCAAGGCGCTGACGCTGACGTTGGTCTTGACGAGTACGTACTTATCAAATCGGTCATAACGAAGGGCAGGAATGGCGTCGTCGGAAGATGGCCCATCGGAGGAGACTTCAACCGCCGCTTGAGCCGCGTCAGTCAAGGTCAGGCTGCCAAGCAGCACGGTCGCGGTGGCAAGTTGGATCGACAAGCGTTTCGAAAAGCTGCGCATCACTGGGGTTCCTTGTGAAGTGCCGGCATGGCACATGGCTATGACTGGTTATTTTGACAGATGTTCCAGGGCCCGCAGCGCTTCTTCGGCACAGGTTTTTTTGTGGGATAGATGTAAAGAACCGTGTAAATCGTCGGCAAAACATCCTATATTCATTGCCTGCATGTGCATCGCCCAGCAGTTTTCAGATGATCCACGAATGGTTCTGAAGGCCAGATAAACCGGGCTTCACACGGTTTTTTGCGTCAGAGAGATCCTTGATGATCCAGATCCATCTTCCATTCCCCCGATCAACGAGAACGCCATGACTGTTAAAGCATTGACCCAGGAAGCCAGGCACGAAGAAGCGCTGAAGAAGTACGTGCTGGATGCGCCCCAGTTGCTGGAAGAGATCAAGGACTTGTCCGCCGACGATCAGAAAGATCAGATCCAATGGGCATTCGAGGACGAGGCCGAAGCCCAGGGGCTGCAACCCTGGGAGTTGACGCTCAAGTACACCAGCACGCCTGAAGAGTTCGAGGCACAGCGCCTTGCGTTGCACAAGGAAGCGGCCGAGGTGCTGGGCGTGGAATGGGATGAGTACTGCGAAATGAACAATCTGGTGGTCTGAAAAAAACGCCAGCCTTTCAAGGCTGGCGTTTTTTGTTGTCAGAGGCTCAAGCGCATCGACAGATCCACTGCCTTCACATCCTTGGTCATCGCGCCGATCGAGATGTAGTCCACCCCGGTCTCGGCGATCGGGCGCAACGTGCTTTCATTGATCCCGCCGCTGGCCTCCAGCTTCGCCTTGCCGCCATTGAGGCGCACGGCTTCACGCATGTCGTCCAGGCTCAGTTCGTCGAGCATGATGATGTCGGCGTTGGCCGCCAGCGCTTCGTTCAACTCCGCCAGGCTTTCCACTTCGATTTCCACCGGTTTGCCCGGTGCGATCTTGTGGGCGGCCGCGATGGCCTGGGCGATTCCGCCGCAGGCGGCGATGTGGTTTTCCTTGATCAGGAAAGCGTCGTACAGGCCGATGCGGTGGTTATGGCAGCCACCGCAAGTGACCGCGTACTTCTGGGCCAGGCGCAGCCCGGGCAGGGTCTTGCGGGTGTCCAGCAGCTTGACCTGGGTCCCGGCGACAAAGTCGGCCAGGTAACGGGCCCGCGTGGCGACGCCCGAGAGCATTTGCAGGAAGTTCAGGGCGCTGCGTTCGCCGGTCAGCAGCGAGCGGGCCGGGCCCTCCAGGTGGAACAGCGCCTGATCGGGAGTGACCCGGTCGCCGTCGTGCACTTGCCAATGCACCGCGACACGCGGATCCAGTTGCCGGAACACGGCATCGACCCAGGCCGTGCCACTGATGATCGCCGCGTCGCGGGTGATGATGGTGGCCTTGGCCAGGCGTTCGGCGGGGATCAGTTGCGCGGTGATGTCGCCGCTGCCGATGTCTTCAAGCAACGCACGGCGCACGTTGGCTTCGATTTCGGCGGTCAGATCGGCGAGGCGTAGATTCGGCATAACGGGCTCCACAAACAAAGTGGCGTGATTATAGGGTGTCGAAACCTGCATTTGGTCGCGTCCTCGCAACATTTCCTCATTTTCCCGGTCACTTATTTGCGCCGTATTTCGAGCTGGTTCACAGAGTCTACTGGTACGACAGGGTTGTTTTACCCGATAATCCGCCTTTCGATTGACGTCATAGCTTTGACGTTGCGAACCGAAAACCGTTTCAGGAGGCCAGGATGCACAACGACGGGAATGTAGTGCCTTTGCACAAGGTGGCTACCGATCAGGCGAATCGTTCGCCGCTCGCCCGCCTGCCTGTGATTCTGCTTCAGGTTCGCGACAAGGCCGCCCAACAGCTGCGCCTGGGCTTGCAGGGGCTGTTCGATAACGCCGACGACACCTTGTTTGAAATGGCCGACCGGGCGCGCGACGACGTCGAGCAGAACCTGTACTTCGAGGCCATGCGGGACTTGCGCCTGAAGCGCAAAAGCATCGAGCGGGAATTCATCGAGCAGTTTTTCGAGACCTTCGTCAGCCTGACCCAGTACGACCTGGCCCACGCCAGCCTGGTGCCCGCCCTGGCGCCGGAAGGCCAGACACAGCGTTCCCACGATGAGCTGGAACGTCATCTGGCGGTCGAGGCCATGGTCACTCGGGTGCTCAGGCGCGATGGCGTGTCGCTGGAGCAACTGACGGCCAGGCTCGGTGTACTGCTGGACCGGCCGCTGGCCAACCAGTACAACCCCCTGAGTCCGGCACTGCTGTGCGAGAAGTTCCTGCAGGCCGGGCGTAACCTGGGCGTGGGCATCAAGGTCAAGCTGATCCTGCTCAAGCTCTTCGAGCGTTATGTGCTCAGCGAGTGCGACCAGCTCTATACCGAGGCCAACCAACTGCTGGCCGCCACGGGCATCTTGCCGGAGCTCAAGGTGACCCCGGCTCGCCGGGCGTCGGATCGCTCCGAGGATCCCCCCAGGGCCAACGCCGAAATCGCTGCCCAGCCCAGCGATGCCGAGGTCGACGACAGCGTGCAGGAAGTGTTCGCCGCCTTGCAGAAGCTGTTGATGCAGGTGCGTGGCAGTGTGGCGCCGACCCTGGAAGCCAGCGCGCCGCCTCAACCGATCTCGACCCGTGACCTGCTGCGGCTGCTCTCGCACTTGCAGCAGTACGTGCCAGCGCCTGCCGTGCAGGACGAATTCGACCTGCGTAGCCAACTCGAACAACTGTTGACCCGGGTCAGCGTCAGGAGTGGCAAGTCCCGGGTGGTCGAAGGCGCCGATGAAGACGTGATCAACCTGATCTCGATGATGTTCGAGTTCATCCTCGACGACCATAACCTCCCAGACTCCTTCAAGGCCCTGATCGGTCGCCTGCAGATCCCGATGCTCAAGGTCGCGGTGCAGGACAAGAGCTTCTTCAGCCGCGGCAATCATCCGGCCCGGCGGCTGCTGAACGAAATCGCGGCCGCCGCCATGGGCTGGGGCGATTGCGACGATCATCAGCGCGACAGCCTGTATTTGCGCATCGAACAGGTCGTGCAGCGCCTGCTGAATGATTTCGTCGATGACCCGGCGATTTTCTCCGAGCTGCTGGCCGATTTCCTGGCCTTCACCAGTGACGAGCGGCGGCGCAGCGAGTTGCTTGAGCAGCGTATCCGCGATGCCGAAGAGGGCCGGGCCAAGGCCGAGCTGGCGCGCCAGCGGGTCGAAGGGGCGCTGAACCAGGTGATGCTGGGCAAAGTCTTGCCGCAAGCCGTGGTGGAGTTCGTGCAACACGCCTGGAGCCAGGTGTTGTTGCTGACCTGTTTCAAGCACGGCAAGTATTCCGCCGAGTGGCAGGCCGACGTCCTGACCCTGGAGCATTTGATCTGGAGCGTCCAGCCGCATGACGAACCGGACGCCGGCCTGCGTTTGCTGGCGATGGTGCCGGAGCTGCTCAAGGCCCTGCGTGAAGGCCTGAGCCGTTCGGCGTTCGACCCGTTCGCCACCAGCGAGTTTTTCAGTGAGCTGGAAGTCCTGCATGTGCAGGCGCTCGAACGCACGGGCCAGGCGACGGAACAGGCCCAGCCGTTCGATTCGCCTGCCATGGTCGAGGTGCTGGAAAAAATCGTCCTGCGTCCTCCGCAAAAAACGGCGGGGGAGAGCGTGGCGGTGCATTTGCCGGCGGATGATGTCGGCCTGCTGCAGGTCGACCAGTTGCACCTGGGGAGCTGGGTCGAGTTCCAGGAGGACGATGACAATACCCTGCGTTGCAAGCTGGCGGCGATCATCGAGGCCACCGGCAAATACGTCTTCGTCAATCGCACCGGCCTCAAGGTGCTGGAGCACAGCCGCACCAGCCTGGCCCTGGAGTTTCGTCGCGGCGCGGCGCGGCTGTTGGACGACACCCTGTTGTTCGACCGGGCGCTGGAGTCGGTGCTGGGCAATCTGCGCCAGCTCAATCGCGGCAAGTGATCGCGCAGCCCGGTCCGATCACGGCATACTGGCGGCATCCACCGTCGTCGTCGAAGGAACCTGTATGCAGTTGGACTCCGCGAGCGGTTGGTGCGAAGGGGTGCGTCATTGCCCATCGCCCAACTTCAATGCGCGCCCCGAGGGCGAAATCTCCCTGCTGGTGATCCACAACATCAGCCTGCCCCCGGCACAATTCGCCACCGGCAAGGTGCAGGAATTCTTCCAGAATCGTCTGGATGTCACGGAACATCCCTACTTTGCCGGTATCGCCGACCTGCGGGTTTCTGCGCATTTTCTGATCGAGCGTGACGGCGCCGTGACCCAATTTGTCTCTTGTCTGGATCGTGCGTGGCATGCGGGCGTCTCGTGCTTCGAGGGGCGTGAGGCCTGTAACGATTTTTCCCTGGGCATCGAACTTGAGGGCACGGATGATCTGCCGTTCACCGACGCGCAATATGTCGCATTGGTGGACCTGACCCGGCAGTTGCAAGCGGCGTTCAAGGCGATCACTGTGCAGCGTATCTGCGGGCACAGCGACATCGCACCGGGGCGCAAGACCGATCCGGGACCGGCATTCGACTGGGCGCGCTATCGCACGGCCCTGACAGAAGGGGAAGGACAATGAGTTTTCTGGTGTTGCTGCTGGCTGTCTGGATCGAGAAATTCTCGGCCTTGCGCCAGCGGGTCCAGCGCGACGGCGGTTGGCTGCGCGAGCTGAACAAGCTCGAGGCGAGCCCACGGTGGGTCAACCGACCCTGGCTGGTGCTGACGGTGCTGGTCCTGCTACCTGTGGCCGTGCTGGCGCTGCTTTTGTGGGTGCTGGAGCCAGTGGCCTACGGTCTGCTGGCGCTGCCGGTGCATTTGCTGGTGGTGATTTACAGCCTGGGGCGCGGCGATCTGCTGGCCGCCCTCGGGCCGTTTCGCGACGCCTGGCGTCGGGAGGACCTGCAAGCGGCAGCCCATGTGGCCAAGCGCGACCTGGACATTGAGGCCGATGACGGTGAGCAGTTGCTGGAGCGGGTCCAGGGGCATTTGTTGTGGCAGGCCTACCAGAGCTTTTTCGCGGTGATTTTCTGGTACTTCGTGTTGGGCCCGGTCGCGGCCTTGAGCTATCGACTGCTGGCGCTGGCCGCCGAGCACAGCCAGAACCCCGGTGTGGCCGAGCGGGCCGCGCAAATGCGCCATGCCTTCGATTGGGTGCCGGTGCGGTTGCTGGCGGCAAGCTTCGCCCTGGTGGGCAATTTCGTCGCGGTCAGCCGGGTCATGCTGCATGAGCTGTTGAACTGGAACATCAGCGCCGCCGACCTCATCGACAAGGTCGGCCTGGTGGCTGGCGAAATTCCCAAGCCTGTCGCGGGGCCGGATGGCATCAATAGCTTGGACCGGCTGTGGGAATTGCTGCTGCGTGCGGCGGTGCTTTGGTATGCCGGGTTTGCGTTGTGGACGGTGTTGGCCTGACAGCTGTCGTCAAGGTGCTTTCTGTGGCGAGGGAGCTTGCTCCCGCTCGGCTCTGTAGGAGCTGGCGAAGCCTGCGATCTTTTGATCTTTCGCTTGGGATTCAAGCGTCGAGGGAAAGATCGCAGCCTCGTTGCACTCGTCAGCTCCTACACCGCTCCTACGTCGTTAACCTTAAGTTACAAATCTCCCCGCCGATTTAGGCTATACAGGGACAGCGCCCGAATAGTGGCTTTCTGCTGTCTCTGTGCGCGAGCTCATAACAATAAGAACACTACCGGGAGACTTCCTTGTGAAGAGTTTGCTCTGGCCCGCCGTCGCGCTAATGAACCGCCTGAGCTTCGGCATGAAGTTCAGCCTGATCAGCGTGCTGTTCCTGCTACCCATGCTGGTGACCAACTTCTTTCTGGTGCGTGATTCCTATCGGGAATTCCAGGGCACCCAAGTGGAGCTGCAAAGCCTCGACCTGTTGGGCAGTAGCCTGGCCCTGCGCCGGGACCTGGAAACCCTCAACAACCTGGTGCAGATCAACGCCAGCCTGGGCCAGTCCGGCAAGGCTGGTGATGTCGAAGCGAAGATCGGCAGCCTGGAGCAGCAAGTCCTCGCGCGTCTGCAAGGCATGACCGCCATGGCCATCGAGCCCGAGCAGGTCAGTGCCTTCGAGGCCAAGCGCGACGAGATGATCGCCGCTTTCAAGGCCCAGCAGGCGGAAAGCTCCCTGCAGAGCAAAAGTGCGCTGATCGGCAAGTTGCTCAACAGCGCCCAGATGTTCAGCCAGATCATTGCCAGCCAGGCGGGGCTGAGCCGCGACAACCAGAGCGACATCCGCCAACTCAGCGAATTGATCATCGGCACCACTCCCAAGGTCACCCAGATCCTCGGCGATGGCCGGGCGCTGGGGGCGTCCTCGTTGGGGCTGGGGTTTCTCAATTCGGCATCGAGCACCCGCTTCGACGAGTTGCTGGCGCAGATCGAAAAGCTCCAGGGCGAGTATGACTTGAAACTGCAGGACGCCCTCGGCTCCAGCAAGGCCGCCGGGCAAGCCCTTGGCGCCCAGGCCGAGGGTAGCAAGAGCAGCCTCAAGAAAGCGTTGGAGCTGATCGAGGAGCAAGTGGTGATGGCCGATACCCTCGATGCACCGTGGCCGGCGTTCTTCGAGCAGGTCAGCGGCCTGATGGAGCAGACTTATCGGCTGAACGAAGCGACCCAGGGCTTTCTCGGTGTGCAGCTGCAGCAGCGGCTTGAGCAGAATCGTAGCCATATGGTGCTGCAGGCCGTGGCGCTGGTGGCGGTGTTCCTGTTGATTTTTTACCTGTACGCCGGCTTCTACGCGTCGACCCGCACCACCCTCCAGCACCTGGGCCAGATGATGGACAAAGTGGCGGCGGGGGACATGACGGTCAATTTCGTGGCGCGCAGCAAGGATGAGCTGGGCGAACTGGGTGAAGTGTTCAACGGTACGGTGGCGAAGATCCATGATCTGATCGAACAGGTCAGCCGCACCGTCGCGGAAGTCGAACGCCAGGCCGGGCGGGTGGAAACGGTATCGGCCCAGAGCAACCAGGCCGTCGCCGGCCAGCGCAGCCAGATCGAACTGGTGGCCACGGCGATGAACCAGATGTCGGCCACGGCCCAGGAAGTGGCCCGCAGTGCAGCCGCTGCCGTGAGCAGTGCCCACAGTGTGAACGACGAGACCCTCAGCGGGCGCGGGCTGGTGGAGTCGCAGCAGGGCAGCATCGCCCGCTTGGCCAGTGAGATCGATCAGTCGGTGCAGGTGATCAACCAACTGGCGACCGACAGCCAGGCCATCAGCCGCGTGCTGGATGTGATCAAGAGCATCGCCGAGCAGACCAACCTGCTGGCCCTCAATGCCGCCATCGAAGCCGCCCGTGCCGGTGAACAGGGGCGGGGTTTTGCGGTGGTGGCCGATGAAGTGCGGACCCTGGCCAAGCGGACCCAGCAATCGACCGAAGAAATCGAAGCGATGATCGCCCGCCTGCATGGCGGTGTCGGTGCCGCCGTCAAGGCGATGGGCACCAGTCATGAGATGGCCAGTGGCACGGTCGGTCAATCGGAGAAGGTCCAACAGGCCCTGGAAAATATCCTCGGTGCGGTCGGCATGATCGTCGACCAGAACCAGCAGATCGCCGCCGCCGTGGAGCAGCAGACGGCCGTGGCCCATGACATCGACCAGAACATCGTCGAGATCAACCGCGCCGGCGAACGCACGGCCGAAGGCGCGCACCAGACCGAAAACGCCAGCCGTGAGCTGTCTGCCCAGGTGGTGCAGCTCAAGCAACTGATCAATGCGTTTCGGGTGTAGTGCTGGCTGATTTGACCCAAGGTGGGAGCGAGCCTGCTCGCGATAGCGGTGCATCAGTCGACAAATGGGGGCCTGCCGCGCAGCAATCGCGAGCAGGCTCGCTCCCACAGGTTTCTTTACCAGCCGAATAATTCGCGGGCGTTAGTGGTGCTGGCCTCAGCCAGTTGTTGCGGGCTGGTACCCATGACCCCGGCCAGCGCCTCGCAAATCGCCGGCAAGTGCGCCGGGCTGTTGCGTTGTCCAGGAAACATCGCTGGGGCCATGTCCGGTGAGTCGGTTTCCAGTACCACCGCATCCAGCGGCAGTTTCGCCAGCACCCGGTGCATGCGCAGGGCCTGAGGCCAGGTCGCCGCACCGCCGAGGCCGAGCTTGAAGCCGAGCTTGAGGTACTCGCGGGCTTCTTCAAAACTGCCGGCGAAGGCATGGATGATCCCCGCCCGGGCGGGGCTGATGCGCTTGAGGGTCGCGATCACGGCGGCATGGCTGCGGCGTACGTGGATCAGTGCCGGCAGTTCGAACGCCACGGCCAGTTCCAGTTGCGCTTCGAACAGCGCTTGCTGGCGGTCACGGTCCAGGGTCTCGATGTAATAGTCCAGGCCGATCTCGCCCACTGCACACAATTGCCGGTGCCCGGCCAGGCGGCTCAGCCAGTCGCGCAACAGCGCCACGTCGTCGGGTCGATGCTGGTCCAGGTACACCGGGTGCAGGCCCAGGGCGGCATGCAGGTCCGGGTCGCTTTGCACCAGGTCCCAGACCCGCTGCCAATTGTCCCGGTACACGCCCAGCACCACCATTTGCCGCACGCCCAAGGCGCGGCTTTCGGCCAGCAGCGCCGGGCGGTCCGCGTCAAAGTCCGGGAAGTCCAGGTGGGTGTGGGTGTCGATCAACTCCATGCATCAATCCTGAGAAAACGTCAGCCCTGGTGGATCCGCTGCTTGAACGTCCGGGCGATGGCCTGCACGCCAGGCTGGTAGTCATCGTTTTCGATGGCCGCCAGGGCCAGTTCCAGGGCCTTGTCGGCGATCAACTGATGTTGTTGGGACATGGCATTGACCGGCAGCGGCAGGAAATCCAGCAACTGCGTGTCACCAAACGTGCCCAGGCGCAATGGCCGCGACTTGAGCGGGAAATCATGCAGGGCGTCGAACACCCCTTGCAGCAGCACATAGGACGTGGTGATCAGCGCATCGGGCAGATGCCCCAGGCGCGCGAGCATTTCATCCATCAACTGACGGCCGCATTCACGGCTGAACGACTCGCCATGCTCGATCAGCACCTGGCCCTCGAACCCGGCCAAGGCTTCGCGAAAACCTGCGGCCCGTTCCTGGCTGATGCTCAATTCGGGACGGGCACTGATCAAGGCGATTTGTCGAGGGTGGGTCTCCAGCAGGCTGCGCGTCAGGTGCAGGCTGGCCTGGCGGTCGTCGCTGATCACCGAGCAGAAATGCGCCGGTTCCATCACCCGGTCGATGGCGATGATCGGAATGCCCTTGGCCTGCAACTGCTGGTAGCTGTCGTCGCCGGCCGGCAGGCAACTGGCGACGATCAGCGCATCGCAGCGCCGGGCGCGGAACAATTGCAACAGCTGCCGTTCACTGTCGGGCGCATCATCGGAACTGGCGATCAGCAACTGATAGCCCCGTGCCCGGGCGCCTTGTTCCAGCAACTTGGCGATGCGTGCGTAACTGGGGTTTTCCAGGTCTGGCAGGATGAAGCCCAGGGTGCGGGTGTGCCGGCTGCGCAGCCCGGCGGCCTGGGGATTGGGCGTGAAGCCATGTTCCTCGACCACTGCCCGCACCCGTTCGACGGTAGCGCTGCTGATGCGTTGCTGTTCGGCCTTGCCGTTGATGACATAGCTGGCGGTGGTGACGGACACACCGGCCAATTGAGCGATATCACTGAGTTTCAACCCGGTTTTCCTTGTTTTTTCGAGTGAGTCCCGAGGATAAGGGCCATCCTACCCGATTCAAGCTGACGGTTACCGCCCAAGCGCTTACGACAAGTTGCACTTCAACGATGAGAGATTATCGAGTAACGTGCCAATCTTTCTAGATTAAACGTTTCAGCAAGCGTATTTTCAAGGCTAGCAGGATTTTTGGCCGTGCTGCCGCGATACCGCCAAAAGCCGTCCTGTAACGCTAAGCTGATTCATTCAAAACAATACCTGGCGCCAACCCGGACGCCAAAAAGGAGAAAGCATGCTCGAGCTCACTCTAGAGCAGATATCCATGGCGCAGACGGCTGTGGATAAAGACGCTGCGCTGCAACTGCTTGCCGACAGACTGGTGGCCGATGGCCTGGTAGCCGAGGGCTACCTCGCTGGCTTGCAGGCCCGTGAAGCCCAGGGTTCGACCTTTCTTGGCCAAGGTATTGCCATCCCCCACGGCACCCCGCAAACCCGCGACCTGGTCTATTCCACCGGCGTGCGCCTGCTGCAATTCCCCGACGGCGTGGACTGGGGCGATGGTCAGATTGTCTACCTGGCCATCGGCATCGCCGCCAAGTCCGATGAACACCTGCGCCTGCTGCAACTGCTGACCCGCGCCCTCGGCGAGACGGACCTGGGCCAGGCCTTGCGCCGCGCCGGTTCCGCCGAAGCGTTGCTGAAGCTGCTGCAAGGCGCGCCGCAGGAACTGGCCCTGGATGCCCAGATGATCGGCCTCGGTGTGTCGGCTGACGATTTTGAAGAACTGGTATGGCGCGGCGCCCGCCTGTTGCGCCAGGCCGACTGTGTGAGCAATGGCTTTGCCGGCGTGTTGCAGCAAGTCGATGCGCTGCCCCTGGGCGATGGCTTGTGGTGGCTGCACAGCGAGCAGACCGTCAAGCGCCCGGGCCTGGCGTTCGTCACCCCGGACAAACCCATCCGTTACCTGGGCCAGCCGTTGAGCGGCCTGTTCTGCCTTGCCAGCCTCGGCGAGGCCCACCAGGCCCTGCTGGAAAGGCTCTGCGCCTTGCTGATCGAAGGCCGCGGCCACGAGCTCGGCCGCGCCACCAGCAGCCGCAAGGTGTTGGAAGTGCTCGGCGGAGAACTGCCCGCCGACTGGCCCAGCGCGCGCATCGGCCTGGCCAACGCCCATGGCCTGCATGCACGCCCGGCGAAGATCCTCGCCCAGTTGGCGAAAAGCTTCGACGGCGAAATCCGCGTGCGCATTGTCGACGGCCAGGACAGCGCCGTGTCGGCCAAGAGCTTGAGCAAACTGCTGAGCCTGGGCGCCCGTCGCGGCCAGGTCCTGGAGTTCATCGCCGAACCGAGCATTGCCAGCGACGCGTTGCCGGCACTGCTGGCCGCCATCGAAGAAGGCCTGGGCGAAGAGGTCGAACCGCTGCCGCCTCCGAGCGCACCACGGGAAACCGTGATGGCCGAGGTCGCGACCGTCATGCTGGCGCCCGAATCCGGCAGCCTGATCCAGGCCGTCGCCGCCGCCCCGGGCATCGCCATCGGCCCGGCGCACATTCAGGTATTGCAGGCCATCGACTATCCGCTGCGCGGTGAGTCGGCGGCCATCGAGCGCGAGCGCCTGCAGAACGCCTTGAACCAGGTGCGCCGTGACATCCAGGGCCTGATCGAGCGCGCCAAGGCCAAGGCCATCCGCGAGATCTTCATCACCCACCAGGAAATGCTCGACGACCCGGAGCTGACCGACGAAGTCGACACCCGCTTGAAGCTGGGCGAGAGTGCGCAAGCGGCGTGGATGGGCGTGATCGAAGCGGCCGCCAAAGAGCAGGAAGCCTTGCAGGATGCCTTGCTGGCCGAACGGGCCGCCGATCTGCGAGACGTCGGCCGTCGGGTGCTGGCGCAACTGTGTGGCGTCGAAACCCCGAACGAGCCCGATCAACCCTACATCCTGGTCATGGACGAAGTCGGCCCGTCCGACGTGGCCCGCCTGGACCCGACCCGTGTGGCGGGGATTCTCACCGCCCGTGGCGGCGCCACCGCCCACAGCGCCATCGTTGCCCGCGCCCTGGGCATTCCGGCGCTGGTGGGCGCGGGGGCGGCGGTATTGCTGCTGGCGCCGGGCACGTCCTTGCTGCTGGATGGCCAGCGTGGTCGCCTGCACGTGGACCCTGACGCCGCCACGTTGCAGCGCGCCAAGGAAGAGCGCGACACCCGCGAACAGCGCCTCAAGGTCGCGGCCGAGCAGCGCCACGAACCGGCGCTGACCCGTGACGGGCATGCCGTGGAAGTGTTCGCCAACATTGGCGAAAGCGCCGGCGTCGCCAGCGCGGTGGAGCAGGGCGCCGAAGGCATTGGCCTGTTGCGCACCGAACTGATTTTCATGGCCCACAGCCAGGCGCCGGACGAAGCGACCCAGGAAGCCGAATACCGCAAGGTGCTCGATGGCCTGGCCGGGCGGCCGCTGGTGGTGCGTACCCTGGATGTGGGCGGCGACAAGCCGCTGCCGTACTGGCCGATCGCGAAAGAAGAAAACCCGTTCCTCGGCGTGCGGGGCATTCGCCTGACGTTGCAGCGCCCGCAAGTCATGGAAGCGCAACTGCGGGCCTTGTTGCGCTCGGCGGACAGCCGTCCGCTGCGGATCATGTTCCCGATGGTGGGCAGCGTCGACGAGTGGCGCCAGGCCCGGGACATGACCGAGCGCCTGCGCCGGGAAATACCCGTGGCGGACCTGCAACTGGGGATCATGATCGAAGTGCCGTCCGCCGCGTTACTGGCGCCGGTGCTGGCCAAGGAAGTCGACTTCTTCAGCGTCGGCACCAATGACCTGACGCAATACACCCTGGCCATCGACCGGGGGCATCCGACCCTTTCGGCCCAGGCCGATGGCTTGCACCCGGCAGTGTTGCAACTGATCGACATCACCGTGCGCGCCGCCCATGCCCATGGCAAATGGGTCGGTGTGTGTGGCGAACTGGCGGCCGATCCGCTGGCGGTGCCGGTGCTGGTGGGCCTGGGCGTGGACGAGTTGAGTGTCTCGGCCCGTAGCATTGCCGAGGTCAAGGCGCGGGTTCGCGAACTGAGCCTGGCGCAAGCACAAACCCTGGCCCAAGCGGCCTTGGCCGTGGGCAGCGCCGATGACGTGCGCGCATTAGTGGAGGCGCTGTAATGGCGAAGATTCTAACCCTGACCCTCAACCCGGCGCTCGACCTCACGGTAGAGTTGGCGCGCCTGGAGCCGGGCCAGGTCAACCGCAGCGACGCCATGCATGCCCACGCCGCTGGCAAAGGCGTGAACGTGGCCCAGGTGCTGGCTGACCTCGGTCATACGCTGACGGTCAGTGGCTTTCTGGGCGAAGACAACGCCCAGGTGTTCGAGACGCTGTTCGTCCAGCGCGGGTTTGTCGACGCCTTTATCCGTGTCCCCGGCGAGACCCGCAGCAATATCAAGCTGGCCGAGCAGGACGGGCGCATCACTGACCTCAACGGACCTGGCCCGGTGGTCGATGCCGCCGCACAGCAGGCCTTGCTGGCGCGTTTGGAGCAGATCGCCCCCGGCCACGACGTGGTCGTGGTGGCGGGCAGCTTGCCCCGGGGCGTCAGCCCGCAGTGGCTGCAGGCATTGATCGCACGCTTGAAGACACTCGGCCTGAACGTGGCCCTCGACACCAGTGGCGAAGCCTTGCGCGTTGCCCTGGCGGCGGGGCCGTGGCTGATCAAGCCGAACACCGAGGAACTGGCCGATGCGCTGGGGTGCGAGGTGGTGAGCGAAGCGGCCCAGGCGCAAGCGGCGCAGCGCCTGCATGCCCAGGGTGTCGAGCATGTGGTGATTTCCCACGGTGCCGATGGCGTGAACTGGTTCAGCGTCGGTGCGGCGTTGCATGCCTCGCCGCCCAAGGTCAGCGTCGCCAGTACCGTGGGCGCCGGGGATTCGCTGCTGGCGGGCATGCTCCATGGCCTGCTCAGCGCCGACACCCCGGAACAGACACTGCGCACTGCCACAGCCATCGCCGCCATGGCGGTCACGCAGATCGGTTTTGGCATCCACGACACCGCGGTGCTGGCGTCGCTTGAACAGGGCGTGCGCGTGCGCCCCCTGACAGAACAATAAGAGGGTTCGCAAGAATGAAACTAGCCATTGTGACGGCCTGCCCGAACGGCATGGTTACCAGTGTTTTGTGCGCCCGCCTGCTGGACGCCGCGGCGCAGCGCCAGGGTTGGAGCACCAGCGTCGAGGTCCATGACGCGGCCCATCCGGAACGCCAGTTGTCGGCGGCGACTCTCGAAGCGGCGGAGTGGGTGTTGCTGGTCGCCAGCGGCCCGGTGGACCTGTCGCGGTTCGTCGGCAAGCGGGTGTTCCGCAGCACACCGGCCCTGGCCCTCCAGGACGTGGATGCGGTGTTGCGTCGTGGCGCCGTAGAGGCTGAGGTTCTGGGCGAGGCGGATGTGTTCGCGCAAGAGCCGTCGGCGTCGGCCGAGCGTGCCCCGCGCCTGGTCGCCATCACCGCATGCCCAACGGGCGTCGCCCATACCTTCATGGCCGCCGAGGCCTTGCAGCAGGCGGCGACGAAGCTTGGCTATGACCTGCAAGTGGAAACCCAGGGTTCGGTGGGGGCGCGCAATCCGTTGAGCGCCGAGGCCATCGCCGAAGCGGACGTGGTGCTGCTGGCGACCGACATTGAAGTCGCCACCGAGCGGTTTGCCGGCAAGAAGATCTACCGTTGCGGCACGGGCATCGCCTTGAAACAGGCCGAAGCGACGCTGAACAAAGCGCTGGTCGAAGCTCGCCAGGAAAGTGCGCTGAGCGGCGCCAGCGCCCCGGCCAAGTCGGAGAAGACCGGCGCCTACAAGCATCTGCTGACGGGCGTGTCGTTCATGCTGCCGATGGTGGTGGCCGGTGGCTTGATGATCGCCTTGTCGTTCGTGTTCGGCATCGAGGCCTTCAAGGAGCCTGGAACCCTGGCGGCCGCGCTGATGCAGATCGGCGGCGAGACCGCGTTCAAGTTGATGGTGCCGCTGCTGGCCGGCTACATCGCCTATTCCATCGCTGACCGGCCGGGCCTGGCGCCCGGCATGATCGGCGGGATGCTGGCGAGCACCCTGGGCGCCGGCTTCATTGGCGGGATCATCGCCGGTTTCCTGGCCGGTTACGCGGCCAAGGCGATCAGCCGCTACGCGCGCTTGCCCCAGAGCTTGGAAGCGCTCAAGCCGATCCTGATCATTCCGCTGCTGGCGAGCCTGTTCACCGGCCTGGTGATGATCTACATCGTCGGCAAACCGGTGGCGGGCATGCTCGAAGCCTTGACCCACTTCCTCGACAGCATGGGCACCACCAATGCGATTCTGCTGGGCGTGCTGCTGGGGGCGATGATGTGCGTCGACCTCGGCGGACCGATCAACAAGGCCGCCTATGCGTTTTCGGTGGGGCTGCTGGCTTCGCAGAGTTATGCACCGATGGCCGCGGCCATGGCTGCCGGCATGGTGCCGCCCATTGGCCTGGGCATCGCCACGTTCATCGCCCGGCGCAAATTTGCCCAGACCGAGCGCGAGGCCGGTAAAGCGGCACTGGTGCTGGGACTGTGCTTCATCTCCGAAGGCGCGATCCCGTTCGCGGCCAAGGACCCGCTGCGGGTGATCCCGGCGAGCATCGCCGGCGGTGCGCTGACCGGTGCACTGTCGATGTACTTCGGCTGCAAGCTCATGGCCCCCCATGGCGGCCTGTTCGTGATGCTGATCCCCAATGCCATCAACCATGCGTTGTTGTACTTGCTGGCGATCGTGGCGGGGAGCCTGCTGACGGCAGTGGCATACGCGCTGCTCAAGCGGCCCGAGGTGGTGGAGATGGCGTTGGAGCCGGCGAAGGTCTGAGCGCTTCTTTGAAGCAATGAAATCTCCCTGTGGGAGCGAGCTTGCTCGCGATAGCGGTGTATCAGTCGACAACTGGGTTGGCTGACACTCCGCCATCGCGAGCAAGCTCGCTCCCACAGTTGGTTTGGGGGCATGAAATCCTGTCACACCCACTTCACACAGCCATGCTTAAGTTTTCCCATTTCAAGGGAGAACACCATGAGCGAATTCGACCTGGGCCGTCGTCGGGTGATGCAAGCCGTGGGGGCGGGGTTGTTGTTGCCGGGGCTGGCGCCGGCGGTGATGGCTTCGGTCAAGGATCGTCCGGTGCTCACCGACGGTGTGCAGTCTGGCGACTTGCAGGGCGACCGGGCGATGATCTGGAGCCGCAGCGACCGTCCGGCGCGGATGGTGGTGGAGTGGGACACCCGCAGCAAGTTCACCAATCCCCGTCGCTTCGTCTCGCCCGTGGCCGATGCCCGCAGTGATTTCACCGCCCGGGTCGAACTTACCGGGCTGCCCCGCGACCAGGCGATTTTCTACCGTGTGCATTTCGAAGACGCCCAAAGCGGGGTTGCCAGCGAACCCTGGCTCGGCCACCTGCGCAGCGTGCCGCAATTCAAGCGCAACATTCGTTTCGTCTGGAGCGGCGACACCGTCGGCCAGGGTTTCGGGATCAACCCGAACATCGGCGGCATGCGCATCTACGAAGCCATGCGCCTGCGCCTGCCGGATTTCTTTATCCACAGCGGCGACACCATCTACGCCGACGGCCCGGTGCCAGCGCAAATCACCGCCGAGGGTGGGCGCATCTGGCGCAACCTCACCACCGAGGCCAAGAGCAAGGTCGCCGAGACCCTGGATGAGTATCGTGGCAACTATCGCTACAACCTGATGGATGAAAACGTACGCCGCTTCAATGCCGAAGTGCCGCAGATCTGGCAGTGGGACGACCATGAGGTGGTCAACAACTGGTCGCCGGGCAAGCAACTGGACGAGCGTTACCAGACCAAGGATATCCACAGCCTGGTGGGGCGGGCGCGCCAGGCCTGGCTGGAGTACGCGCCGATGCGCCGGCAGAAGGCCGACGGCGGCGGGCGGATCTACCGCAAGCTCGGTTACGGGCCACTGCTGGATGTGTTCGTGCTGGACATGCGCAGTTACCGCGAAGCCAATGACGCCAACCTCGGCGCGGCCAAACCGTTCCTGGGGCGTGAGCAATTGAATTGGCTCAAGCGCGAGTTGAAGCAATCCCGCGCCCAGTGGAAAGTCATCGCCGCCGACATGCCCATCGGCCTGGGTGTGCCGGATGGCGAGGTCAGCCCCGGCGTGCCGCGTTGGGAAGCAGTCGCCAACGGTGACCCGGGCGCGGCCCAGGGGCGTGAACTGGAGATCGCCGAACTGCTGGGTTACCTGCGCAAGCATCAGGTGCGCAACTACGTCTGGCTCACTGCCGATGTCCACTATTGCGCCGCCCATCACTACCACCCCGAACACGCCGCGTTCCAGGATTTCGAACCGTTCTGGGAGTTCGTCGCCGGGCCATTGAACGCCGGCAGCTTCGGGCCCAACGCCCTGGACAAGACCTTCGGCCCGGAAGTGGTGTTCCAGAAAGCCCCCCCGGCCCAGAACACCTCGCCGTTCGCCGGGTATCAATTCTTTGGCGAGGTGAACATCGATGGGCCGAGCGGGGAGATGAGCGTGGTGTTGCGGGATCTGGAAGGGGTGGCGGTGTTTGAGAAGAAGTTGCAGCCCGTGTGAATTTCAAGCACACCAGGAACCAATGTGGGAGCGAGCCTGCTCGCGATAGCGGTGTGTCAGCCGACAAGTATGCTGTCTGATACTCCGCTATCGCGAGCAGGCTCGCTCCCACAGGGATTAATGTTCTAGTTGACTACCTTTCAGTAGACATCCCGCCGATACCGCCCCTGCTCGATCAGTCGCTCCACTTCCTCGCGCCCCAGGACGTTGTTGAGCACGTGATCCACCCCGGATGCCATGCCCTGCAAGCTGCCGCAGACATAGATCGCCGCGCCGTCGGCCACCCATTGCTTGAGCAGCGCGGCCGATTCCAGTAGACGGTCCTGGACGTAGATCTTCTGCTTCTGATCCCGGGAGAAGGCCAGGTCCAGGCGTTCCAGGTCGCCGGAGGTCACCCATTCCTGCAACTCATCGCGGCAGTGGAAATCGTGCTCGCGGTTGCGCTCGCCAAACAGCAGCCAGTTGCGCTGCATGCCCTCGGTGACGCGGGCCTTGAGCAGGCTGCGCAGGCCCGCCAGGCCGGTGCCGTTGCCCAGCAGGATCATCGGCACGCCCTGGGGCGGCAGATGGAAGCTGCTGTTGCGACGCAGCCGCAGGCTGATGGCGCTGCCCAGCGGTGCGTGTTCGGTCAGCCAGCCGGAACCGACGCCCAGGCTGCCGTCGACGTGACGTTCCTGGCGCACGATCAGCTCCAGCACGCCGTCGGCCGGGATCGAGGCGATGGAGTATTCGCGCATGGCCAGCGGTGCCAGCGCCTCCACCAGCGCCTGGGCATGGAGGCCGACCAGGTGGGCGCGGTTTTCCGGCAGTTGGCGGGTCGCCAGGGCCTGATCGAGGCTCTGGGGCAGGCCATCGACTTGCACACGCGCCTGGCCGGAGAGGCCGAGGCCATCGAGGAAATGCTCGATGGCCTCCAGGTCATTGCGCGGCAGGATTTCCACCAGGTCACCGGCCAGCCAACTGCTCGGCCCGGGGGCGGTGAGGCCCAGCAGGTACACGCCCGAGCCGCTGCTGTCGGGGTTGAGCAGGGTGCGTTGGCTGAGGGTCCAGTTTTCAAAACTGGGGGGCTGCCAAGTGTCGGCAGGCGCCTGTCCGGTCAGTTCGGCCAGTTGTTGTTGCCAGTGACGCAGGGCATAAGGGTCGCCGCTGTCGACTTCCACCGGCGCGAACAGGGTCTTGCCGCCGTGCTCCGCCAGCCAGGCGTGCAGGCGCCGGGCGAAACCGCAGAAGTGTTCATATTGCCGGTCGCCCAGGCCCAGCACCGAATACTGCAAGCGCTCCAGGCTCAAGGCCTGGCCCAGCACCTTGCGTTCGAAGCCGCGGGCACTGTCCGGCCCTTCGCCGTCGCCAAAAGTGCTGACGACAAACAGCGCATGGGTGGCGTTGTTCAGGTCTTGCTCGCGAACACCGGCCAATGGCTGGACCTTCACGGGCAAGCCGGCGGCCTGGAGTTGGCCGGCAGTCTGCCAGGCCAGTCGCTCGGCGAAACCGCTCTGGCTGGCGAAGCCGATCAGCCAGGCCGGCGCATCGGTCGGGTTGGCGCTCAGGGCCTGGCGGGCGTTTCTGGCCTGGCGTTTCTTGCGGCGACGGTCCAGGTACAGCAACCAGCCAGTGATGAAGAACAGCGGCATGGTCAGCGCGGCGACGGTCACCAGGATCCGCCCGACCAGGCCGAAGTAGCTGCCGATATGCAGGGCATAGACACTGGTCAGCAACTGCGCCTTGAGGCTCTTGTCGCTGTAGCGGCTATGCCGGTTGATGACACCGGTGGCCGGGTCGAGGATGAGCTGGTTCAGCGCCCGGTCGTGAGGTGAGTTTTTCAGCAGGTAAAGCACGGTCGCCGGCTGCCCGGCCACGGGCGGCATGCGCACGTTGTAGGCGGACAGGCCCGGGCCGGCGGCGCTGTAGATGCTGCTCCACATGGCCCGGTAATCGGCCACGGGCAGTGGGCCGCTTGGCGCCGGGCCGCGATTGCGCACCCGTTCCTCTTCCGGTGAATCGGAGAGCAGGCGGGTCACGCCTTTGTTGTACCAGTCGTAGGACCAGGTCAGCCCGGTCAGTGCCGCCAGCAGATAGAACACCAGGCACCAGGTGCCCGCCACCGAGTGCAGGTCCCAATTGAAGCTACGGCCTTTTTTCCCCCAGTCGAGGGTCAGCCAGGCGCGCCAGCTTTTCCATTGGCGTGGCCAACGCAGGTACAGCCCGGACAGGCAGAAGAACACCAGGATCAGCGTGCAGGCCCCGGTGATTTGCCGACCCACGTCATCCAGGGTCAGGACGCGGTGCAGCCTGAGCATCAGGCCAAAGAAATCCTGGCCGGTCACCTCACCCATGAACTGTGCGGTGTAGGGGTCGAAATAGCGCATGGCATCACGTTTTTCCCCGGGAGGCGCCGCGAAGATCACCCGCGCGGCGTTGCCGCTGTCGGTCTCGACCCAGAGCATGGCGACGGTCTTGCCGGAGGCGGCTTCGATCTGCTCCACCAGCTCGGCGGGCGGCAAGACGCCGGCCGGTTGCTTCTCGACCGTCAGCACTTGCGGGTTCAAGGCCCGCAGGATTTCATCCTGAAACGACACCACCGCCCCGGTAACGCCCATCAACGCCAGGACCAGCCCGGCACTGATGCCGAAAAACCAGTGCAACTGGAACAGGGTTTTCTTCAACACGTCGCCCGCCTTGTTCATCTATTACTGTTCATCACGGTGCGCATTATGCCGTGTGTTATCGAGAAGCATTCATAAACACACCTAAAAGGTGTCGATCAGTGATGAGATGAGCGACAAAATCCTGTGGGAGCGAGCTTGCTCGCGATAGCGGCCTGTCAGCCACATCACTGTCGGCTGACCCACTGCTATCGCGAGCAAGCTCGCTCCCACAGGGGATACGCGGTTTCATCAAGAACAAAAACAAAAAAACGGCGCTTTCCATTTCTGGAAAAACGCCGTTTTTATTACGCGACAGGGCCGGAACGATGGACGTTCAAGCCCCCGAACGCATTACACGTAAAACGATTTCAGCGGCGGAAAGCCATTGAATTCCACCGCGCTATAGCTGGTGGTATAGGCCCCGGTCGACAACCAGTACAGGCGATCGCCAATGGCCAGGTTCAACGGCAGACCGTACTTGTAGTTTTCATACATGATGTCGGCGCTGTCGCAGGTCGGCCCGGCGATAACCACTTCTTCCATCTCGCCTTTCTTCTCGGTCCAGATCGGGAACTTGATGGCTTCGTCCATGGTTTCGATCAGGCCGGAGAACTTGCCCACATCCGTGTACACCCAGCGCTCGACAGCGGTACGGGACTTGCGCGCCACCAACACCACTTCGCTGACCAGGATACCGGCGTTGGCGATCAACGAACGGCCTGGCTCCAGGATGATTTCCGGCAGGTCGTCGCCGAAGTCTTCCTTGAGGAAGCGGATGATTTCCTCGGCATAGGTGTCCAGGCTGTTGGTGCGGGTGATGTAGTTGGCCGGGAAGCCGCCACCCATGTTGATCAGCTTCAAGACGATGCCGTCTTCTTCCTTCAGACGCTCGAAGATCACCTTGACCTTGGCGATGGCCGCGTCCCAGACACTGATGTCGCGCTGTTGCGAGCCGACGTGGAACGAAATGCCGTACGGCACCAGGCCCAGGTCGCGGGCCAGGATCAGCAGGTCCATGGCCATGTCGGTCTGGCAGCCGAACTTGCGCGACAACGGCCAGTCAGCGGTGGTCGAGCCTTCGGTGAGGATCCGCACATAGACCTTCGAACCCGGCGCGGCCTTGGCGATGTTGCGCAGGTCGGCTTCGGAGTCGGTGGCGTACAGGCGCACGCCCTTCTCGTAGAAGTAGCGGATGTCGCGGGATTTCTTGATGGTGTTGCCGTAGCTGATCTGGTCCGGGCCTACGCCACGGCTCATGACTTTATCCAGCTCGTAGATCGAGGCGATGTCGAAGTTCGAGCCTTTGTCCTTGAGCAGGTCGATGATTTCCACCGCCGGGTTGGCCTTGACGGCGTAGTAGACCTTGGCGAATTCGAAACCGGCGCGCAGGTCGTCATAGGCCTGGGCGATCATCGCGGTGTCGATCACCACGAACGGGGTTTCCTGCTTGTCGGCGAACGCTTTCATTTTCTGGAAAGTTTCGCGCGCGAAATAATCTTCGACCTGGATCGACATACTTGGGACTCCTACTGGCAAACATCAGGATCAATGGGTGTGAGGGCAAGCAGCCCTCGTGAACGTCCTCCGTATCCCCACTTTGGTTCGCCTACTTCCCAAGGCATTGCCGCCGAAAGCAAAAAGGCCATGGGATACATGATTCCCTTGGCCTTGCTGTCTCGTCGTCAGTACTTGAGCCGGATGGATCGTTTCCAGCATGGACGTTCGGCGCGAACTTTAGGGCGTGAGGGGCCTGAGATCAACTAAAAATGTCGCGTTTTTGCACACATCCGTCGTGCGGCCCGCGACAGCTCATGATGTAACCGACCTGCGTGACAGATTGATGTTCCCGCGGGATGGAAAATCGGGGCGTTTCGGGCAGAGACATCATTTTGGTGACCACCCTGGAAACTGTGGGAGCCGAGCTTGCTCGCGATAGCGGCGGCACAGCCAACACTACCGCCAACTGACCCACCGCTATCGCGAGCAAGCTCGGCTCCCACAGGGTTCGTTGGGGCGATCAGGCCTGCGCAATCTCCGCCGGCGAAACGATGCTGGTCTTGCCCCCACGGGATCTCCCGGAACTCAGGTATTCGGCGATGGATTCCTGAGTGACCTCGCCGAGGAACACCCGCTCGGCGTCCATCACCGGCAGCCACGAGCGGTTGAACTCGTACATGCGCGACAGCAGGATCCGCAGGTGTTCGTCGTAGGCGGCAGTGGCATTGAATTCCCGCAGGTACTGCGCGCAGGTGCCGGTCTGGCGATACAGGTCGCGCCGTCGCACATAGCCCAGGGCCTTGTTCTCGGCGCAGGTGACCACCACGTAGCGACGGTCATGTTCGTCCATCAGCTCCAGCGCCTCATTCACCGGCGTTTCCGGGCTGACCGACGGTGCGTTGTCGGCGGCGTCTTCGGCCTTGACCAGCAACAGGCGCTTGAGCGTGCTGTCCTGGCCGACGAAGTTGCTGACGAACTCGTCGGCCGGATGGGCCAGCAACGTGTCCGGGTGATCGCACTGGACCAGCTTGCCGGCGCGGAAGATCGCGATCTTGTCCCCCAGCTTGATGGCTTCGTCGATGTCATGGCTGACCATGATCACGGTCTTGTTCAGCGCCCGCTGCATCTCGAAGAACTCGTTCTGGATCATCTCGCGGTTGATCGGGTCCACCGCGCCGAAGGGTTCGTCCATCAGCAACAGCGGCGCATCGGCCGCCAGGGCCCGGATCACGCCGATCCGTTGCTGCTGCCCGCCCGACAGTTCACGGGGGTAGCGATGCAGGTACTGCTTGGGCTCGAGCTTGATCATGCTCATCAGTTCGCGGGCACGGTCGTGGCACTTCTGTTTGTCCCAGCCCAGCAGGCGCGGGACCACGGTGATGTTTTCCTCGATGGTCATGTTCGGGAACAGGCCGATCTGCTGGATCACGTAGCCGATGTTGCGGCGCAGGGTCACTTCGTCCAGGTCGGTGGTGTCTTCGCCGTTGATCAACACCTTGCCCGAGGTGGGCGGGATCAGGCGGTTGATCATCTTCAGCGTGGTGCTTTTGCCACAGCCCGACGGCCCGAGGAACACGCAGATCTCGCCTTCGTTGACGATCAGGTTCACCGAGTCGACGGCCTTGACGTCCTTGCCGTTGCTCTTGAAGGTTTTGCTGAGGTTTTGAAGTTCGATCATTTCAATAGTCCTTTTGGGGTCAGCGAGCGTTGCAGCCATTGCAGAAGCAGGTCGGCGAAGATGGCCAGGAGACTGACCAGCACGGCGCCGACGATCAGCATCGACATGTCGCTGCGGCTGATGGAAGCGAGGATGAGCACGCCCAGGCCACCGGCGCCGATGGTGGCGGCGATGGTCATGACGCCGATGTTCATGACCACGGCGGTGCGCACGCCGGCCAGGATCACCGGCATGGCGATGGGCAGTTCGACCATGCGCAGGCGCTGGGCGAAGGTCATGCCGATGCCGCGGGCGGCTTCCCGGATGCCCGGTTCGACGCCGGTCAAGGCCAGGTAGGTGTTGCGCATGATCGGCAACAACGAATAGAGAAACACCGCGGTGATCGCCGGCATCGGGCCCAGGCCCTGGCCGAACTTGGAATAGAACGGCAACAGCAGGCCGAACAGCGCGATCGACGGAATCGTCAGCAGCACCGTGGCGCTGGCCTGCAACGGTCCGGCGAGCGCCGGGAAGCGGGTCATGAAGATACCCAGGGGCACACCGACGACAATCGCCAGGGTCACGGCGATGCCCACCAGGGTGATGTGCTGCCAGGTCAGGTGCAGCACCAGCGGCCAGTCCAGATGGGAAAAGGCGTCAAGAAAATCCATGGCTTTTCCTCCAGGTCATTGGGTTGAGAGCAGCGAATGTTGGCGCAGGAAATCGGCGGCAACGGCGGAGGGGCTTTCATGGTTGACGTCCACGCGGGCGTTGAGCTGGCGCATGGTTTCATCGTCGAACAACTCGGCCAGGGGCTTGAGCTGCGCGGCCAGTTGCGGGTGCGCGTCGAGGAACGCCTGGCGCACCACCGGCGCGGCGGTGTAGTCGGGGAAATAATGCTTGTCGTCTTCCAGCAACTTCAGCTTGAACGCGTTCAGCCGGCCGTCGGTGGTGTAGACCAGGCCGGCGAACACCTGGCTGTTGCGCAGGGCGGTGTAGACCAGGCCCGCGTCCATCTGCCGGATGTTCTTGCGGGTCAGGTTCATGCCGTACTGCTCGACCATGCCCGCCAGGCCGTCGGAACGGTTGGCGAATTCGGTGTCCAGGGCCACCAGGTGATTGTCATCGGCTTCGGCCTGCAACACCGTGTTCAACTGGCTGATGGAATTGATCTGCGGATATTGCTGCGCGACTTTTTCCGGCAGCGCCAAGGCGTAGGTGTTGCTGAATTTCGACGGTGCCAGCCAGGCCAGGCCCTTTTTGGCGTCGAGTTCTTTCACTCGGGCGTAGGACTGGGCGCTGTCGAGTTTTTCCGTGACGTGGTTGTAGGCCACCAGCGACACGCCGGTGTACTCCCACAACAGGTCCAGTTGCCCGGTTTCATGGGCGCTGCGGGCCAGGTTACTGCCCAGGCCGCCGGTGATCTGCGCGTCATAGCCCTTGGCGCGCAAATATTGCGCGGTGATTTCCGCCAGCAGTGTCTGCTCGGTGAACACCCGGGCACCGAGGCGGATCAGCGGTTTTTCAGCGGCTTGGGCGAACCCTGCGAACAGCAGGACACAGCCCAGTATCAAGCTCAACTTCTTCATAAACGATTTCCTTTTTCCAGCCGGCTTATGACGGTCGCAGACCGCGTTCCAGCCAGAGGCGGCTGGCCAGTGTCACCAGGCCGTCGAGCAGCAGCGCCAGCAGGGCGGTGCAGGCCGCGCCGAGCAACAGCTGCGGCTGGTTGTTCAGGGCGATGCCGGGGAAGATCAGGCTGCCGAGGCTGTTGGCGCCGATCAGGAACGCCAGGGGCGCGGTGCCGACGTTGATCGCCAGGGCCACGCGCACGCCACCGACGATGATCGGCACGGCGTTGGGCAACTCGACTTTCCACAGCACCTGGCGTGGGGTCATGCCGATGCCGACGGCGGCTTCCTTGAGGGAGCCCTGGACATTCTTCAGGCCTTCATAGGTGTTGCGCACGATGGGCAGCAGCGAGGCGAGGAACAGGGCGAAGATGGCGGGCCCGCTGCCGATGCCCAGGATGCCCAGGGCGATGGCCAGCACGGCCAGGGGCGGTACGGTATTGCCGATGTTGAACACTTGCATGAAGCGTTCGGCGCGCCCGACCATGCCGGGACGGCTGAGGGCGATGCCGGCGGGGATGCCGACAACCAGGGCCGCCAGCATGGAGGCCAACACAAGCATCAGGTGCGCTTGCAGGTAAAACAGCAGATCGTCGCGGTAGCGTTGGATCGTATCGATGCCGATCCAGTGGATCAACAGGGCCAGGAGCGCGACGACGACCGCACCCCCGATAAGCCCTTTGCCATAGCGGATAGCCACAGGCGGACTCCTTTGTCTTTCAGTCGGCGCACGCTTTCCCGGGCGGAAAACCATCACGGGTTGCCGGAAAAACGTTCGCGAGAAGCAGCTCTTTTCGAGGCCGGTAAACGGTCGTCGAAGTGAGCCATGAGCGCAGCCCCGTCAGGCTAACTTGCTGATTTTCCAGACCCTGACGGTTGCTCGTATCAGGGTGGTGGACGCCTCCACGCGGCAAAAGGTTCCCATGCAAGGGATGATCTGGCCACCCTGGATGTGCTCAACGGTTCGGTTCCTGGCACAAGTTGAGCTATAATCGCCGCCCTTTTTTGAATCACCTGCCAGGCGATTTCCCATGACCAAACAGGCCGCCGAAGTCGCGAAACGCCGCACTTTCGCCATTATTTCCCACCCCGATGCCGGTAAGACCACCATCACCGAGAAGCTCTTGCTGATGGGCAAGGCGATTGCGGTCGCCGGCACGGTGAAGTCTCGCAAGTCCGATCGCCATGCCACCTCCGACTGGATGGAAATGGAAAAACAACGGGGTATCTCCATTACCACGTCGGTCATGCAGTTCCCGTATCGCGATCACATGATCAACCTGCTCGACACCCCGGGCCACGAAGACTTCTCCGAAGATACCTACCGCACCCTGACGGCAGTGGACTCGGCCTTGATGGTCCTCGACGGCGGTAAAGGCGTCGAACCACGGACCATCGCGCTGATGGATGTCTGCCGCCTGCGGGACACGCCAATCGTCAGTTTCATCAACAAACTCGACCGCGACATCCGCGACCCGATCGAACTGCTCGACGAGATCGAAGCGGTCCTGAAGATCAAGGCGGCGCCGATCACCTGGCCGATCGGTTGCTACCGCGACTTCAAGGGCGTGTACCACCTGGCCGACGACTACATCATCGTCTACACCGCCGGGCACGGGCACGAGCGCACGGATGTCAAGATCATCGAGAAGCTCGACTCCGACGAGGCCCGCGCGCACCTGGGCGATGAGTACGATCGTTTCGTCGAGCAACTGGAGCTGGTGCAGGGCGCCTGCCACGAGTTCAACCAGCAGGAATTCCTCGACGGCCAACTGACCCCGGTGTTCTTCGGTACCGCCCTGGGCAACTTCGGTGTGGACCATGTGCTCGACGCGGTGGTCGATTGGGCCCCGCGCCCGCTGCCACGCGTCGCCAACGAGCGCACCGTGGAACCGGTGGAAGAGAAATTCTCGGGCTTCGTGTTCAAGATCCAGGCGAACATGGACCCCAAGCACCGCGACCGTATCGCCTTCATGCGCATCTGCTCCGGCAAATACGACAAGGGCATGAAGATGCGCCACGTGCGCACCGGCAAGGACGTGCGCATCGGCGACGCCTTGACCTTCTTCTCCTCGGAGCGCGAGCAACTGGAAGAAGCCTTCGCCGGTGACATCATCGGCCTGCACAACCACGGCACGATCCAGATCGGCGACACCTTCACCGAAGGCGAAACCCTGGGTTTCACCGGCATCCCGCACTTCGCCCCGGAACTGTTCCGCCGTGTACGCCTGAAGGACCCGCTCAAGTCCAAGCAGTTGCGCCAGGGCCTGCAGCAGCTGGCCGAAGAGGGCGCCACCCAGGTGTTCTTCCCGGAGCGCAGCAACGACATCATCCTCGGCGCCGTCGGTGTGCTGCAGTTCGATGTGGTCGCCAGCCGCTTGAAAGAGGAATACAAGGTCGAATGCTCCTACGAGCCGATCACCGTGTACTCCGCCCGTTGGGTCGAATGCGGCGACAAGAAAAAGCTCGAGGAATTCTCCAACAAGGCTGTGGAAAACCTCGCGCTGGACGGCGGCGGTCACCTGACCTACCTGGCCCCGACCCGGGTCAACCTGGCGCTGATGGAAGAGCGCTGGCCGGATGTGAAATTCCGCGCGACCCGTGAGCATCACTAAGCATCAAGTGTGACCCACTGTGGGAGCGAGCTTGCTCGCGATAATAGTGGGTCAGCTTGCCTGGATGTTGAATGGGCGGCCCTCATCGCGAGCAAGCTCGCTCCCACATTGGTTCTGTGCCAATCCTCAATCTCTCGGTCACGCATAACCCCTTGTGGGAGCGAGCTTGAACTGGCCTAATGATTTTGGACACTTCAATCGGGCGCTATGATGGCGCCCAAATCTGAGGTGTTTTTGGTTATGCGTAAATCTTACTCCAGTGAGTTCAAACTCAAAGCGGCCAGCATGGTGCTGGACGAGGGACAGTCGGTTCCCGAAGTCTGCGCCAGCCTGGATATTGGGCCCACGGCGCTTCGCCGCTGGGTCGATCAGGTTCGCAAGGAACGCTTGGGTTCGACCCC